>JAJEAZ010000053.1 GCA_022824105.1 Alphaproteobacteria bacterium | reverse complement strand
CCGGGCCGGCGTCTCGGCGTGCCGGGCTACGACCGGGCGCCGCATTTCGTCGCCCGGGAACGGGTCTCGGCGCCGCACGGCCTCGGCATCGCGGGCGAATATCGCCGCCTGAGGGAACTGGCGCCAGGAAAGCCGCTCAAGGTGGCCTTTCCCGGTCCCATGACCTTCATGCCCAAGATCGAGCCGGAAGGCCCCTATGGCGGGGACCGCATGGCGTTGCTCGACGACATTGCCGGTATCGTGCGGGACGAGCTCGACAGGCTTGGCGAAGAAGGCGCCGAACTGATCCAGATCGACGAGCCGGGCTTCACGGACCCCTCGCACGGTCTGGACAGCCGCGTCTGCGCCGAGGCGGTCAACAAGGCCGTTGCCGGACACGCGGAGCGCGTCGCCGTGCATATCTGCTTCGGCAACAACGCCTCGCGGCCTTATGCGCCGCGCGGGCTGGGGCGCCTGCTGCCGGGCATGGCCATGCTGGACTGCTCAATGCTGGTGCTGGAGTTCGCCAACCGGGAAATGGCCGATCTCGACCTCCTGCCGGCGCTGGCCGAGCGATACCGGATCGCGGCGGGCGTGATCGATGTGAAGTCGTTCCATGTCGAAACGCCCGCGGAGGTCGCCGCGCGGCTGGAGCGCGTGCTGGCCGTCGTGCCGAGGGACCGTCTCTGGGTCACCGCCGATTGCGGCTTTTCGGCGCTGCCGCGCTGGCTGGCGCGGGAAAAGCTGCGGGCGATGGTCGCGGGCACGCGCCTGGTCCGCGGTCAGGCCCAGCCGGACAGGTAGATAATCTGGAAGGTTGCCGGCTGGGGGCCGGTCTGCTGCGAGGCGAGTTCGGCGAACAGCGCGCGGCGGGCGAAATGGCGCGGCCGGGCCGCCAGCGCATTGGTCTCGCCCATGGCCCGCAGGTCGGCCATCAGCTTGAAGGGGGAATCGTAGGTCACCCGGATTGTGTCCAGATCGGCGACCGGCAGGTCGAAGCCGGCGCGCTGCAACAGTCCGGCGGCGTCGCGCAGGTCGGCGAAGGGGGAAACCCGGGGCGCGGCGCCGCCGGACACAGCGGCATCGGCGGCGAGCAGCCCGTGGCGCAGTTCGGTCAGGGTTTCGCCGCCGAACAGGCTGGCGAGGAACAGCCCGCCCGGCTTGAGCGCCCGCCTGATCTGGGCGAGCGCGCCCGGAAGGTCCTGCGTCCAGTGCAGGGCAAGGTTGCTGGCGATCAGGTTGAAACTCTGCCGGTCGAAGGGCAGCCGGTCCTCCTCGCCCACAACCGCGATACCGCCTCCCGCGCGGCAAAGAGCCTCGGACAGTTCCAGGCGGACAAGCGTTTCGATGCCGCCCCGTCCTTCCAGCGCTCGCGCCAGCACCCCGTCGCGCGCGCCGATATCGAGAGCGAGCGGAAAGCTGACGGTCACGTCGTCGAGCCGGTCGGCCAGGCGCTCGGCGACCTCTCGAAAGAGGAAATCCGCATCCGGCGGCGCAGACGCGGCGCGGTCGCGGTGGCGGCGCAGCGCGCGACGGTCGAAGAGTTGCGGTATCATCGACGCCCCGCTGCGCCGGAAGGAAAGCCCATGAGCGAGGACTATAGCCCGATCTCGGCCCGAGAGTTGCGCCAGGCGCTGGAGGGCGAGGACGAACTCGCCATCATCGACTTTCGCGAGGAAGGCTCGTTCGCGCCTGCGCACCTGCTGCATGCCTGCAATATCCCGCTCTCGCGGCTGGAGCTGTCGATCCGGGACCTGGTGCCGCGCAAGGCGACGAGGATCGTGGCCACCGACAATGGCGAGGGGCTGGCGGAACGCGGCGCGGCGCGGCTCGGCGAGCTCGGCTACACGAACCTGTCGCTGTTCGCCGACGGCGTCGAGGCATGGCGGAAGGCCGGTTACGAGGTCTTCTCCGGCTTCAACGTGCCGAGCAAGGCTTTCGGCGAATATGTCGAGCACGCCTATGACACGCCGTCGGTTTCCGCCGAGGAACTCAAGGACATGCTCG
The DNA here is from genome assembly GCA_022824105.1 of Alphaproteobacteria bacterium. GTDB lineage: Bacteria > Pseudomonadota > Alphaproteobacteria > Bin95 > Bin95 > Bin95. The sequence goes on along the minus strand of JAJEAZ010000053.1, from coordinate 4,372 downwards.
ACGGCCCGGACCCGGTGGTCGTGCTGGACAGCCGGCCGATGGACGAATTCCGCAACATGAACATTCCGACCGGGACCTGCTGCCCGGGAGCGGAGCTCGTCTATCGCGTCCACGACCTCGCGCCTTCGCCGGAAACGACAGTGATCGTCAATTGCGCCGGGCGCACGCGCAGCATCATCGGGGCGCAATCGCTCATCAATGCGGGAATTCCGAACCGCGTTGCGGCGCTGCGCAACGGCACGATGGGCTGGCATCTCGCCGGCCTCCAGCTGGAGCGCGGCAATGAACGCCCGGCGCCCGAGCCGAGCGCGGCCGGGCTGGAAGCGGCGCGCGCCTGCGCCAGGGCGGTCGCGGAGCGTTTCGAGGTGCCGACCATGCGCGAAATCCCGCCCGCGCCCGGACGGACCACCTATGTGTTCGATGTCCGCCATCCGCACGAGTTCGAGGCGGGGCACCTGAAGGGGTCGCGCTCGGTGCCCGGCGGGCAACTGGTGCAGGCGACGGACCGCTACGCGGCAGTGCAGGGCGCGCGCATCTTCCTTGTGGACGACAACGGCGTGCGGGCGGCCATGACCGCGCACTGGCTCCGTCAGATGAACTGGGACGCCGCGGTGCTGGAAGGCGCGCTGGAAACCGGTCCGCTGGAGACCGGGTCCGGCGCTTCCGGAATACCGGGGCTGGCCGATGTGTCCACGGTCGGGCCGGAGGCGGTCGAGGGTGCGGTCGTGGTCGATTTCGCGGACAGCAAGACCTATGCCGAGGGCCACATACCGGGCGCCTGGTTTGCGGTCCGGTCGAGGCTTGCCTCGGCGCGTCTGCCGAATGCGGACCGGTATGTCTTCACCTCGCCCGACGGCGTGCTGGCGCAACTGGCGGCGGCGGACTTCGACCGACCCGTCGCCGTGCTGGAGGGCGGTACGCAGGCATGGACGGGGCCGCTTGAAAGCGGGGCCGGGCACATGGCGGACACGCCCGACGATGTCTGGCTGAAGCCTTACGAGCAGGCCGGGACCGTCGAAGAGAACATGCAGGCCTATCTCGACTGGGAGACCGGCCTGGTAGAGCAATTGGACCGGGACGGCACGACCCGGTTCTGGAGCCGCCCCGCCTGATCCCGGCCCGTGTTTCCCGAAGGCGGGATCGGGGCAATTGCGCGGCGATTGCTGGACCTGGCGCTGCCGCCCCGCTGCGCCTGTTGCCGCGGGCCGGTAGCGGACCCGGCAACCCTCTGCGCGGCCTGCTGGTCGGACCTGGATTTCATAGTCGAGCCGCTATGCGGCGGCTGCGGGCGGCCGTTCGCGTTCGAAGTCGAGGCGGAGTCCCTGTGCGGAGCGTGTATGGCCCGGCGTCCCGCCTACGACCGCGCAAGAAGTGCATTGATTTACAGCGGTAACGCGAGAGACCTTGTCCACCGCTTCAAGTTCCGGGACGAATCCGGCCTCGCGCCGCTGCTGGCGGCATGGGCGCGGGAAGCCGGGGCCGGGTTGCTGGACGATGCGGACTGGATCGCGCCGGTGCCGCTGCACTGGATGCGGCTCTACCGGCGGCGGTACAACCAGTCCGCGCTGCTTGCCGGCCGCCTTGCACGCAGGACCGGGGCGGCGTTCGCTCCCGACATGCTGCGGCGTATCCGGCGCACGCGGCCCCAGACCGAGCTCGGGCGGCGCGCGCGCGGCCGCAATGTTGCCGGCGCGTTCCGTATAGCGCCCGCCTGGCGGGACCGGGTGCGCGGCGCGCGCATTGTCATCGTGGACGATGTGCTGACGACCGGAGCGACGCTGGAAGCCTGCGCGCGCGCTCTCAGGCGCGCAGGCGCCGCCCGCGTCGATGCGCTGACCGTGGCTCGCGTGGACAGCCCGGAACAGGGCTAACCGACGATTTCGCAGGCGCTGAAGAAATAGGCGATTTCGCGTTCCGCGCTTTCCGGCGAGTCGGAGCCGTGCACGGAGTTGGCTTCGATGGACTCGCCATAGTCCTTGCGGATCGTGCCCTCGGCCGCGTTGGCCGGGTTGGTCACGCCCATGATCCCGCGATTGAGTTCGATGGCGTTCTCGCTTTCGAGAACCTGGACCACAACGGGCCCGGAGGTCATGAAGGCGCAGAGGTCGTCGAAGAACGGCCGTTCGTTGTGCTCGGCATAGAAGCCCTCTGCCTGCTCCCGCGTCAGCCGGATACGTTTCTGGGCCACGACCCTGAGCCCCGCCTTCTCCAGCCGGGCAGTGATTTCCCCCGTTAGCTGGCGCCGGGTTGCATCGGGTTTCACAATCGACAATGTGCGTTCGGTCGCCACTTCAACTCTCCTCACCAGCAAAGCCGGCGCGGCGTTATAGCCATGCCGGGCGGGTCGCACAACGGCGCTCTCAGGTTTGTGTCCAGCCGTCGGGTCCGAACCGCAGATAGGCCGGGCGGCTTCCTTCGTCGCGGAAGGCGGCGAAGCGGTCGCGCGCTATGTCCCGCATCGCGGGATCGCGCCGGTCGAACAGGTAGACGGTGTCGGCGAAACCGTCCCGGTCGTCCATCGAGGCGTCGTCCACGATGACGAGCAGGTCGGCGCCGTTCGGGTTTCCCGCCTCCGCCGTCAGCCACACCGGCTGTTCCGAAGGGTCTCCTTCGCATCCGTGCGGCAGGAAGCTGTCATTGCGGTAGGTCCAGAGTCCCTGGTCGAGCGCGGCCACCCGCTCTTCCTGTCCGAGCCGGACACACGCCCGCCGGCCCTCGGCCAGCGCCGCCTCCAGCAGCCGGCCCAGGCCGAGGTCGAGCGGAGCGCCGTCCAGGTCGTGGAAAGCGGGCGGGTCAGCTTTCGCAGACATCCCGGACCAGCCGGTCGAGCAAGCGCACCCCGTAGCCTGTCGCTCCCTTCGGCACGGTGGGGCGCGCCTTGTCGGTCCAGGCCGTGCCGGCAATATCGAGATGCGCCCAGGCCGTCTCGCCGACGAAGCGCTTGAGGAATTGCGCCGCCGTTATCGCGCCCGCCTCGCGTGCGGAGCCGATGTTCCTCATGTCCGCGATCGGCGATTCCAGCATCTTGTCGTAGGTGTCGTGGAGCGGAAACCGCCACAGCTTCTCGTCCACCGCTTCGCCGGCCGCCAGCAGCGCCTCCGCCAGGGCGTCGTCGTTGGAGAACAGGCCGGCATATTCGTGGGCGAGCGCCATCACCATGGCGCCGGTCAGGGTCGCCAGATCGACCACGGCCCGCGGCTCGTAGCGTTCGATGACGTAGGCCAGCAGGTCCGCCAGCACGAGGCGGCCTTCCGCGTCCGTGTTGATAACCTCGACGGTCTGGCCCGAATAGCTGGTCACGACATCGCCCGGCCTCTGCGCCGTCGCCGACGGCATGTTCTCCACAAGGCCCACGATCCCGACGACGTTCGCGGCCGCCTTGCGCCCGGCGATTGCCCTCATGGCCCCGACCACGGCGGCGGACCCGCCCATATCCCATTTCATCTCTTCCATGCCGCCGCTGGGCTTGATGGAGATGCCGCCGGTATCGAACGTGACGCCCTTGCCGACCAGGGCTATCGGCGCGCCTTCGGCGCCCTGCCAGCGCATGACGACGACCCGGGCCTCCCGTGCGCTGCCCTGCGCCACGCCCAGCAGCGTCGCCATTTTCAGGTCTTCCAGCGCCGCCCGGTCAAACACTTCCACCGAGACGCCGACGTCCTCCAGGCCGCGCAGGCTTTCCGCATAGGATTCGGGGTAGAGGACATTGCCCGGTTCGGAAACGAAGTCGCGGGCGAATGCGACGGCTTCCACTATCCTGGCGCCGTCCTTCTCGTACGACCGGCCCGCGGCCTCGGCGTCGGGCGCCGCTATGACGAGCTCGGCGAGCGCCGGCGTGTCCTTGTCCTCAAGCCGGGTGCGGTACTTGTCGAATCGGTAGGCGGCAAGCGCCGCTCCGAGAGCGGCAGCGGCGGACGACCCTGCCTGCGGCCAGACGAGCGTCGCCGACCGGGAACCCGATGTCGCCAGCGCCGAAAACACCGTGCCGCCGACATCCTCCGCAAGGCGCGCGTCGAGTTCATCTCCCACTCCGACGAGCAGGACCCGTTCGGCGTCCAGACCCGAAGGGGCCAGCACTTCGAGCGTAGCCTTTGCCTCGCCGTCGAAACGGGAAGCCGCGATCGCCCTGGACAGCGCGCCGGACGTGGAAGTGTCCGCCTCCGACGCGAGGCCTTCCAGAGCCCCCCCCTTGGCGACGGTGAGTACCAGAGCTCCCGAACGGGGCAGGGCGGGAGCAGCGAAAGAAACCTTCATCGGGACCTCATGCGGCTTGTCTAGTTCTCGCTAAAGCAGCATACAGGCGAGCGATGCGCCAGACCGATCTTTACGTCCTGCGGCGCTTGCTTGTCGCACTGGGCGCCGCGGCCGGCGC
>JAJEAZ010000683.1 GCA_022824105.1 Alphaproteobacteria bacterium | reverse complement strand
CGAGGCCCCGGTCCGGTTTTCCGCCGTCTCGATGCGTTCGATCCTCGACGGCGTCGCGTCGCGCGTGGAGGAAGCGAGCGAAACGGCGCGCTATCTGGCCGGCCTGCTCATCTTTCTCGGCCTCATCGGCACATTCTGGGGCCTCATCCAGACGGTCTCCGCCATAGGCGACGTCATCGGCGGGCTGGAGATCGCCGCGGGCAGCCTCACCGGCGTCTTCGAAGAGTTGAAGACCGGCCTCGATGCGCCGCTCGCGGGCATGGGCACGGCGTTCAGCTCCTCGCTGTTCGGGCTTTCCGGCGCGCTGGTGCTGGGTTTCCTGGACCTCCAGGCGTCGCAGGCGTCGAGCCGGTTCGTGAACGAGCTGGAGGAGTGGCTGTCCTCGCTCACCCGCCTCGGCTCCAGCGGCACGGGTTTCGCCGACGGCGAGCATTCGGTGCCGACCTACATCCAGGCGCTGCTCGAAACGACGGCCGAGAACCTGGAGGACCTGCGCCGGATCGTGGGCCGGGCGGAGGAGGGCCGCCATTCGGTCAACCGCAATATCGAGGCATTGTCGGAGACCCTGTCCGGCCTCGCCGAACAGCTGGGCACCAGCCAGGCCGCCCATGCCCGGCTCGCGGAAGAGCAGATCGAGACCCAGGCGCTGCTGCGCCGGGTGCTCGAAACCAGGCAGCAGGGGGGCCTGGACGCGACGACCCGGAGGCATATCGCGAGCCTGGATTCGGCGCTCCTGCAGATGCGCGACGAGCTGCGGGCGGGACGCAGCGAACTGACCGAGGACCTGCGCACCGAGATCAAGCTGCTGGCCCGCACCGTGTCCGCGCGCCTGGAGGACCGCCGGTGAGCGAACGGGTCCTGATCGTCGATTTCGGCAGTCAGGTTACGCAGCTCATCGCCCGCCGGGTTCGCGAGGCGGGGGTCTATTCCGAGGTTCATCCCTTCAACAGGGTGGACGGGGCCTTCGTTGCGGACTTCGCGCCGATAGCGGTCATTCTTTCCGGCGGTCCGGCGTCGGTTGCGTCATCCTCGGCTCCCTCGGCCGATCCGGCGCTGTTCGAGGCGGGCGCGCCGGTGCTGGGCATCTGCTACGGGCAGCAGGTCATGGCGGCGCAGATGGGCGCCCATGTCCGGTCCGCCGACCACCGGGAGTTCGGGCGCGCGACCGTGGAAGCGGTGGCGGATTGCGCCCTGTTCGAGGGGGTCTGGGAGCCGGGCGGGCGCTACCCGGTCTGGATGAGCCACGGCGACCGGGTCGAGACGCTGCCCGAGGGGTTCCGGGTCGCCGCGCGCAGCGACGCCGCGCCCTATGCCGCAATCGCCGACGAGAGTCGCGGGTTCTACGGCGTGCAGTTCCACCCCGAGGTCGTGCATACGCCGGACGGGGCCCGGCTGATCCGCAATTTCGTCCGCCGGATCGCCGGGGCGACGGGCGGCTGGTCGATGGCCGCCTTCCGGGAAACGGCGGTGGCGCAAATCCAGGCGGAGGTCGGCGGCGGGCGGGTCGTGTGCGGGCTTTCCGGCGGCGTGGACAGCACCGTCGCCGCGCTGCTGCTGCATGAGGCGGTCGGGGACCGGCTGCACTGCATCTTCGTGGACACGGGCCTGATGCGTGCGAACGAGGCCGAGGAGGTGGTCGGCCTGTTCCGCAGCCATTTCAACATCCCGCTGGTGCATGCCGATGCGGGCCGGCTGTTCCTCGAACGGCTGGCCGGCGTCGAGGACCCGGAGAGCAAGCGCAAGATCATCGGCGCGGCCTTCGTCGAGCTGTTCGAGGCGGAAGCCGCGAAGCTCGGCGGGGCGGATTTCCTCGCCCAGGGAACGCTCTACCCCGATGTGATCGAATCGGTGGCTTTCGACGGCGGCCCGTCGGTCACGATCAAGTCGCACCACAATGTCGGCGGCCTGCCCGAGCGCATGGGGCTCGGGCTCGTCGAGCCGCTCAGGATGCTGTTCAAGGACGAGGTGCGCGCGCTCGGCCGGGAGCTCGGCCTGCCGGACCGGTTCGTCGGGCGCCATCCCTTTCCGGGTCCGGGCCTCGCGATCCGGATGCCGGGCGCGGTGGAGCCGGACAAGCTGGAGGCGCTCCGGCGCGCCGACGCGATCTTCCTGGAGGAGATCCGGCGCGCGGGGCTCTATGACGACATCTGGCAGGCCTTTGCAGTGCTGCTGCCGGTGCGCACGGTGGGCGTCATGGGCGACGACCGCACCTATGAGCAGGCCTGCGCGCTCCGCGCCGTCACCTCCTCCGACGGCATGACGGCGGACTTCTACCCCTTCGACGCGGGTTTTCTCGGGCGGGTTGCGGTCCGGATCGTCAATGAGGTGCCGGGCATCAACCGCGTCGTTTACGACGTGACCTCGAAGCCGCCCGGCACCATCGAGTGGGAATAGCCGGGCCTCAGTCCACCGCCACGCCGTATTTCTCGCCGAGCGCCCTGAACTGGTTCCAGGTGGCGTCCTCGATGTCGATGCCGTCCGCCCGCCGCGCTGCGGCGGTGCGCCGCTCGATCTCGCCGGGCGCCAGCACTT
>JAJEAZ010000536.1 GCA_022824105.1 Alphaproteobacteria bacterium | reverse complement strand
CTCTCGAGTAACTACCGCCTACGCCATCGCCATTCGATCTTTGGTCGCCTCCTGGTCTTCGGTAGGCTGGACCAGTTTGTAGCCGAGGGTTCGGGCCTTGCGATGCAGGTTTGCGAGTGTGCGGTCGATGCGCCGTTTCTCGTAGGCGTCCATCCCCTTTTCGACATATTCCTCTCCCCGCGTCACCATCAGGTAGATCAGACAGGCGATCTCACGGGCGGTCGCGGTGATCGCGACGGGCGTATCCTTTCGGGCAAGACGCGCCCGATGTCTGGCGCCGATGAAGGTCTGGCTCCTTCGCGCTGACATAGCCGCCATGCACAGGGCCTGCCCGACCGGGTTGATCGCCTTGTGCGCCCGGCCCGGTAAAGGCTTGCCACCGCTGATCCTGGTGCCCGGCGCCACCCCCAGCCAGGAGCAGAAATGCTGGGCGGAAGGAAAGGCGGAGAAGTCCGGGCCGATTTCGGAGGCAATCGTCAGGGCGGTTCCGGTGCCGATGGTCGGGATTGCGGTCAGGTCGACGCCCATCATGTTGGTCAGGGCCGTGGCCAACGCCTTGTCGTGCAGGGCGCGCTTTCTGCCTGCGCTGCGGTGTGAAGCGGTATCCGGGGCCGCACCTCCCGCTCCCGGGGGAGGCATTTCGTCGAACGCGCCGTCATCCGCGGAGCTATCCGGCGGCGTCAGATCGTCGATCTGCTCCGCGATCCGCGCCTCACAGTCCTCGATCTGCCGGTCGAGAAAGTCATATCGCTGCATGGCCTGCTCCAGGGCAAAGAGATGCTCCTCGCGCCAGGTGCCCTCCAGACTCGCGGCGATCCTGTCCGCGCTGGCCTTGATCTGCCGATGCCGGAACGAAGCCAGGCGCTGCGGGTCGCGTTCGCCGTCAATGATCGCCCGCAGGATCTTCATGCCGGTCTGCCCCGTGATGTCGGTGATCACCGAGTCCAGCCTGACATTCATCTCGGTCAGCGCCTTCTGCATGTGCTGCACGCAGCGCGAGCGGTCCTCGGTCAAGCGCTTCATCTGGCGCACATAGGAGCGAAGCGGGCAGATCGCATCGCCAGGACGGAAGGCGCCCCGCAGAAGCCCGTAGGACAGCAACTGCCAGATCCACTGGCAGTCCAGCACGTCACTCTTGCGACCGGCGATCTGCTTGGTCATCCGGGGCGGCACCAGAAGTACTTCAAAGCCGGCGCGCTCCAACACCTCGTAGACCGGGATCCAGTAGACCGAAGTCGATTCCATGGCCACCTTCTTCACGCCACACGACGAAAGCCAGTCCGCCATCGCCTCAAGATCGCGGGTGAAGCCGTCGAACGCCCGGACCGGTTCCGAAGATGTGGCAGGATCGACGGCTACGAAGTGACGATCCTTGCCGATGTCGATACCGGCGCAGTCCGGGTTCACTACCCTCAAGCGCTGCATCTTCCTGTTCTTGCGTGCCATCCGGGCCCCTCTCTCAAGTCACGTTGCGCTGCGGGCGGGGAGAAACCTCACGACAATCCTCAATCTCTCGAACGAGGTCGCGGCGAACCGCGCCATCAGTGACACAAGCCGATCATGGTTCGGGCCATGCTGTCATACGGGTGCCCAACGGGCACACCAGTGAAAATCGGGCCTCGACTCCCCGACCGCTGACACTTCACGGTGTCGCCGCCGCAGGCACAACCCCCCGTTACTCTCGCGACTAAGCCGACGCATCGCGGGGGTGACCGCTGTCATATGTCGGACGGCAGGGGGGACCGTCTCGATGTCATATGTTTAATCCGGGTTTCCGGGATGCCTGCACCGTGACATGGTTTGTGTCGAACATATGTCTGAAGCGATCGCCTGCCGGTGAACCGGGTTCACCGTCTCGACCGGTCGCGCCACAAGCGTGACACAAGATCCGGTCGGGCATCCCGATGGCCGCAGAGCACGGGACGGGGCGCCGGATCGGAGGGAGGTTTGCGGCAATGATCCCGAAGCGGCCGAGGAACCTGCATTGCGGCAGGGCGGAGCGCGACGCGATCCGCGCGCGGGCTGCGGCGGCCGGAAAGACGATCACGCGCTTCCTCCTCGACCCGGTCGTTGCCGGGGACCGGGAAGACGGGGTTCCGGGACTGACGCCCCGAGAGCTGGCGGAACTCTGCGAGGGATTGCGGGCGGTCATTGCGTTCATGCGGTCCCGCGGAGGACGGCAGGCTTGCGGCGACGCGGTTCCGCCGGCTGCGAATACGCAAGGCCCGCCGCAAGGGGCGCGGGTGCGCCTGTCGGTCTCGGCAACGGACGGGGAGTGGGCGAGGGTCCGGGAGCGGGCCGCAGGGAGCGGCCTGTCGATATCGGATTTCCTTGTCGGGCTGGCCCTGCCGACCGGGTCCGCTTCGGATGCCGGACCGCTGCCGGCGCTCAACGGCATGGAACAGCGAGAGGCGCTCGACGCGATCCGGCAGATGCGCGGGCTTCTGCCGGCGATGGACGATGCCGCGCCGTCCGAAGTCCCGGAACGGCATGCGGCGTTGTCCCCCGACGCCGAAGCGGCCGATCCCGGTGGCCCGGAACGGGCCGGTTGCAGTTTCCTGCCCGATGAAGGGCGCGCGGCGCCCGCAGAAGGCGCGCGGGAGTCCTGCGATGCGGCCGGGCCATCGAAGGCGCCGGGCCGGTCCGGGCGCAGCTCGGGAGAGAACCGGGAGCCCCGACAAGGCTCGTTTTTGTGAGCCGGGCCGTCCCGGTTAGTGAGGAGCGGGCGTTGCTGCGGGAGGATTTCGGCGAAGAGCGCGCGGCGGTGCTGGCGGCCGCGGTCATCTTCGGCGCGGATCGCTTCACCGGCCTCCAGCGCGACGAGGTCGACGCCTATATCGAGCACCGTCTGCAGCTTGCCGGATGCGAACTGCCGCTGTTCGAGCCACCCGCCGTCGAAGCGATGTTCCAGAGCGCGCGCGGCCTGCCGCGCCAGATCAACCGCATCGCCCATTACGCGCTGTCGGCCGCCGCCCTGGAGGGGGCCAAGACGGTCAACGCCGAACACCTCCAGCACGCGCTTGAGGAGCTCGCGCCATGACCGGCGCCGGCAGCGAGGGCATGGCAACGCACGGCTTCCCGACCCGCGCCCCGGTCGAACTGGAGGATCGACCGCGCGCGCAGCAGTGGCTGGTCGACACGCTATGGGGCGAGCAGGCCGTCGGCATCGTCGGCGGCGTCCCCTGCCTGCGGCACTTCACCCCCAACCGGCCCGGCCCGGTCCTGATGTTCGCCGCCGAGGACGCCGGCCACCTCGTGCGCAAGCGTCTGCACGGCATCGCCCGCGCCGCCGGCGCCCGCTTCGAGACCCTCGACATCGCCGTCATCGACGTGCCCACACTGCGCCTCGATCATCTCGACGACCGGCACCGCCTGCAGCAGACCGTGCAACGCATCGCGCCCCGCCTCCTGATCCTCGACCCCCTGGTCCGCCTGCATGGCGTCGACGAAAACGCCGTCGCCGACGTCGCCCCCATCCTCGGCTTCCTGTGCGACATCCAGCGCCGCTTCGAGACCGCCGTACTCCTCGTCCACCACGCCCGCAAGAGCGGCGCTACCCGCCCCGGCTAGGCGCTGCGGGGAAGCAGCGAGCTGCACGCCTGGGGGGACTCCAATCTCTACCTGCGCCGCCGCGACCGACAAACCTTGATGACCGTCGAGCATCGCGCCGCCCGCGGTCTCGACGATATTGAGATCGAGCTCGGCGAAGACGGCGAGGAACCCTCCTTCCGCCTGCGCCAGCCGCCCCCGGCCGGCGCGGCACCTCAGACCGAACCCCCCGAACGGCGTATCCTCAACGCCCTCGCCGAAGCCAACACGCCGCTCTCCCAGCGCCAGATTCGCGAACGCGCCGCAACCCGGAACAAGACCGTCGGCGCCGTCCTGCAAGGGCTCGTCCGCGAAGGGCGCATCCGGCATGACGCCGAGGGACGCTACAGCCTCGCCGCAAGCCAGTCCGAAAACGCCGCGCCGGCCGCCAACGCCAGCGGTTCAGACATAGCCCGGTTCCCGGTTCCCGACGCTCACGCCTAGGGGTTCGAGGCGGAACCGCCCTCGGGAACCGCCACCCAACCGACCGTCAGGACACCGCTACGACAAGGCGTCGAGCGATCGGCCCTTGGCCGAAAGCTCCGCTTACGGCCATGAAGGCACCCAGGCGGGCGGACGGCGGCGGGTCACCCGAAGAGCCTACCCTGAGCCTGTCGAAGGGGCCGAAGCGAAGCGGAGGAGACGCGAAGCGCCTTGACGCGACGACGGCCGCCCGACACCCCGCCAGAATTCAAACAAAACGACCCGACAATCCGGGAAATCCGGCCCTACACCGCTCGAAATAATCCAGGAACCTCGCTCTCAAACAATGTGCGAGACAACAGCACGGCTGCCGCATGCGAATTCGCTGCCGAACGGTAACCGCGAAAATCGTGAAACGGCTGCGCGAGGACGAGGAAGCCCGCGCCGCCGAACGGCAGCGCCTGGCGAACGAACAGGCGCTTGCGGACAAGGAGGCCGAACGCCTCAGGCTCGAAGAGGAACGGGAGCAGGACCGGAGCGAGGGCGGCGGCATGTCGATGTCGTAGAGCGCGGGGTTGGGCTTCTTCACTGTTGCGGCAGGTTGTCGTTTCCGGGCGGCAGGGAAACCGGAGCAGGCGGTATTCAGGCTGCAAACCGGCAGGCAAAGAGCGGGCGTCAGGCGTGACAATTAGCACGGGGCGAAGCTGTCCTCGCGGCCGCTATTCTATGCGTTTCGTGCCGTTATTCCGCCGGTGCAACCCGAAAGACAGGGAAGGGAGTTCTCCTGAATGTTCGACGAATCCGCCTTGAAAAAGGGCCAGTTGCGCAAGCTCAATGCGTTGCGCAGGTCAATAGGTCCCGCCATCGCCGATAAGGCGTTCGCCAGATGGCTCGATCAAGCAACCGAAGCGCCGGAAGTCGATAAGGATGCGGAGATTATCCGCGATGCGTTGTGGAGCCTGATCCAGGAAGGAAAGCTTTTCATCCGGCGGGGCGGATATGTCGTCAGGCGGGGCCGGGGGCGCGTGATCGTCGAACCCGCCGGGGAGTAATCGTTCGGCCGGTTGTCGGCTGGACAGCTCTGCAAGGGGGGCGGCCGAAGCATGCAACCGTGCCGGCCGTTCGGTCATCCGGGCTTGACCGCAATGGCCTGCGAACGTCACGATTGTCATGCGCCGGATGCGGGAAAAGACCGGTCGCATGTGTTCCGACGGAACCGGTCCTGAACGATCCGATCATCTCTTGCTGTACGAAACGCGACCCTCGGAGGAAGGTTTGCCGTGAACAAACTGATTTCTCTGATCTTGATCCTGTGCAGCCTGGTCCTGCCTCAGCAGGAGGTCATGGCCCATGCCGGAGGATTGGACCGGGACGGGTGTCATCGGGAAGAGCGGACGGACGCTCATCATTGCCATTCGAAAAGAGATGAGGGGAATTGGATGTTCGCGGCAGTGCTGACGACAACCGCCATGGTTGTATGGTTGGCTGCAGAATGGCTCGATCATCAATTCGATCTGGCGGGCCCGCTTCGGGTCTCTCCAGTCATTGGCGAGGATATCGAAACCGGTGTCGTTGCCGAATATGCCCTCGGAGACATGCAACATTTCGGCATTCGCGCCACATCCGGAATGGACGAGCACAACAATGACTTTCTTGTAGACGTCTACTGGCGCCTCGATTTCTGACTGCCGCCCGGTGTTGTTTTCCGGGCCCCTGAGCCTCACAGCTTCATGCCACCGCCCTCGCCGATATCGCGGCTTCGGTCCTGCCGCCGGGATGCATCATGGATGCCGACCTGCCGTTCGAGCTTCGCCCGGGCACCAGGGTCGAGTTCGGGCCGGTTCAGCCGCCGCCGCGCCTCCCCGGCTAGTCGATGGCGAGGATCTCCGCCTCGCCGCCATTGGCCATTGGCTAGGCCGCGCTTCGCATTATTGCGCGTCCAGCGGATGCGGTCGCCCGCCTGGAGGCGGATCGGCCGCGTCTCGTAAGCCTCGTAGCGGTAGCGGACCGGCCTCGACGGGTCGATCCGCCGCAGCCGCCCGTCGGGATGGTGCAGTTCGACCTTTCCTTCGTCCGTCCCTGTCACCGTGCAGGCGTCGTCGGCCTTCACCCGGAACTGGTAGAGGTCATTGTGAAACACCAGCACATCGCCGAGGCGGTAGTTGGCGATATCGGCCTTCTGCGCCCGCGTGAGCCCGAGGCCGACCAGCCGCTCGATCTCCAGCAACCGGCGCCCGGCGCTCACGCGCTTCCTGTCCCGCGAAGAGGTCGGTCGTCTCCATGCCGCGCTCGACAGACATGCCGGTCGCAAGGGCGGCAGGCAGCAGGCCGACATCATCAGGCTGCTGCTGCTGACCGGCTGCCGCAAGGGCGAGATCACAGGCCTCAGATGGTCCGAGGTCCGCGACAACATGCTGGCCCTTGCCGACAGCAAGACGGGGCCGAGGACGGTCCCGCTCGGCAGCCAGGCCAAGGCCATTCTCCGCCAGCAGCCGCGCGACGAAAGCCCTTTCGTATTTCCTTCGTCGCGCAAGCCCGGTCGTCCGCGCGGTCGCGACCTTCCGCTCTGGGACCGGGTTCGTCGCGAGGCAGGGATCGAGGACTGCCGCCTTCACGACCTCCGTCACTCGATGGCGAGCCATGCGGTGATAAACGGCGTGCCGCTGCCGGTTGTCTCCCGGCTGCTTGGGCATTCCGACGTACGGATGACACTGCTTTACGCGCACCTGGCGGACCGCGACATCGAGGCGGCCGCCGAGCGGGTCGGCGTGGAGATGGCGCGGGTCATGACTGGCGAGCCGGGCGACACCCTGTGACAATCCGGGCGGTTTCCGGCCTCCTGCACCGACGTGCCTGCCGCGACCGTAACCGGACAGGCGCGCTCATTCGCTGACACAGCGGGTCAAGCTCCGTGAGGGGCAGTCGGCATGAACGCAGCATCGACGGCGGCGACGGCGGCCTTTCGCGCCTACCAGCGCAGTTTGGCTTCGGTCCGATCCGGTGCTCTGCCCTGCCTGCCCCATTTTGGTTCGCAGCCTCGTGGCGGACTGCCTCGACCCCGAGCGAGAACGACTGCCACCGCTGCGACCGTAGAGATGCAGACCGGACGTGATGCCGCTCGACGGATGGAACCGCGCCACGCTGGCAGCTTCACTGCCACCGCCTGGATTGTCGCCTTCCGCGGTTCCCAAGCCCTGCTGCTCGATCCGCGACAGGATCATGACCCTCCGCAAGACTCGAAGCAGCAAGACCGGCAAAACAGTCGCCGCCGCAAGCATGTTCAACGGGACGGCGAGCCGTTGCGATATCACGCCACGCCACACCGGCATGCAGGCCGCCTGCGTGTGTTCGCCTATGTGCTCCGCTTCGTGCCCAACTTGACACCAACATTTGCTCATATACCATTTCCCCGAGGATAACTCTGTTAAGCCCGGAAAGAAGCCGAAATGATAACATGGATTGGGGCTGTCATCATTGCCACCATGTTCTCCCAGCATTGGTGGATATCATGGAAAGCCGAACGAGCGAGCTGGACCGAGATCCTGAACTTTTACCGCTGGATCATGCGATACGCCGTCTTTGTACCGATTCTACTTGCAGTCGTAGGCTTTCTCGTCCTGATAATGGATGAGTTCTCCAAATCTCCGCGTGGCTTCGTTTCTAGTGTCCACGCTTTCATCAACGACAACTCAGGGCCCGTTTCTGTATTGTTCATCGCCTTTTTTGCCGGTGTCTTGCGGCTTTTCGCGGAGCGAGCCATCGGTGCCAACGAAAAAATATTGGGCAGCGCCAAAGATTTATGCCGCTCGTTCTTTGACCATAAGCGCCTGAGTATGGAATCCAGCATCGGCAGGATATCAGGCGGCGTCTTGGGTCAGAGGCACGATGCTTGGTTTGCATGGATGTGTCTTTCCTTGGCAGTGACCCTTTTCAACGCCGTTTGGGAGACTTGGCTAAACAACGCCGCCCCGGCGCTGGAAGCCTCTCCCAGCCTCAACGGCGAGCACCATGTTAATTATACCAACTTAGCCGTTGCGTTAGGTGCAGTCCTTTATGTAGTCGTGGGCTATTTCTTATGGATCTACATGGTCCTCTTTGCTAAATTGACGCAAGATCATCACCTTACGAGCCGAGCCGCCCGACTCTTCTTGGGTAGGTTGTTCGGAGACCAAGTGCCCATTCAAAGTGTAATCATCGGCCCGCCCCATGCAGGCAAGACCTTTTTTTGCAATCAGGTGGCGCCCAACGCAACGTCCGGACCTGCTTCGGACTCCAAGAGGGATCGTACAGCAACGATCGATATTCGCAATGGCGCGGCCACCCTGCCTACGGAAGCCGGAGAGGTGACCTATCAGCTCTCGACTCTCGACACTCCTGGCGAGAATATGGGCGATCATATCTTGCTGGCATCGATCTTCAGGTCCGATGTACTGGTGTTTGTTCTGGACAGGGGGATGTTTGATGTCGAGTCGCTGGAAGACGAGAGGAATTATGCGGTTCAGGGTTGGCATAATTTGATCATTGACGGCGAGAGTGAAGCGATCAGACAAACCTCGGCATATATGCAAGGATTCCATCTCGCCACGATGCGGAGCGTGGGGGGGCTGATCGAGTCAGAGCAACTTTTCAAAGTGAAATCTTTTGTCCTGTACTTGAATCAAAAACCTACGGATTACCATATGGACCAAGAAGCCCGAGACGACCGCGTGCCTGAAAACATCATGGAGCACCTCAAGAGGGTAGATGAAGGTCTTGATCGCCACCAGAAGCAGTGGCAACAGTTGGCGCAGGAAATCGGGCGGCGTTTTGGCGTTCCGCGAGAAAAATGTTGCTGCATAGGTGGAAATGCGTCGGCCCAGCATGGTGCCCATTTGCTTCCCCGATCAACAGAGGATAGATTGATGCGCTCTCAGTGGCCACAAAACAGCCAGAAGGCAGCTTGACATCGAGAGTTGGCGACGGGCTGGCTCCAGTGGAGGTAACCGATGTTTCGTCTGACGGTCAACATAGGCGGAGCTTTCGATCTTTATGTATCGCCCGCAGCATCCGATGAGTTGAGAAACGCGGCCCCGGAACCTCACTTCTCCAATTTAGTATCGGACAAGGACAGTGTCAACGTGGATCTCTTGCGGTATGAAGAGTCCGCGGATTATGGCCGGTCCCGTCGTCTCCTGCTGCTTACAGAACCCCAAGTAGATGCTGAATGGCTTGAAGGATTGAGAGCCAAATTAGAACTAGAAGTAGGCATGGATTTCGATAACGTTATGAGAGCACGGAACAAGGACGAAGTTAACGACGAGACCGGAAGGATATACCGCGCATGTAAGTCCCTGGACAGCTGGGTCGACTCACCGGGGGACAAAAGGAAAGGTACCGCCGAACCGCAAGTAACCCATGACGCAATCCACTCGAAGAACGAATTCGCACGTTGGTCTCGGAGATCGGAGCAAGCGGCTAAGGAGTCATATCCAGATATCGCTCCTTCTTCCGGGTCACAGCGCTACATCCTAGTTTGTCTTGTCGCAATTCTAGTTCTGTCCGCCACGTCCGTTGGGTTGCACTATATGCACTATACGCGTGGCGCGCACCCTACGAATGGCACACAATTGTTACCGTTGGATAAGGTTAGGGGAGATATTGCTGCTTTGAGCAAGAGGCTCAACGCAACGGGAAACGAGATGGTCGACCGGTTTTCAGCCCTTGATGAGGATGTTGCGAAACTTAAGGGCGAAATTGCCGATTTGGCGGCTCGCCCGATCGTCGAGCCAACTAAACAAAAACCCGATACGCCAACCAAGAAGCCAATCAGAGCCTCAGAGCAGGAGCGAATCGGCATTCAAAGGGGCTTGCAAAAATTGCAGCATTACCAGGGTCCGCTGGACGGAGATTTTGGCGTCGGTACGCGAAAGGCCATCGAAGCTTATCAGCGGTACGAGGGCAGGCCGGCAACGGGTTTCTTGACTGTCCATCAGGCAATCAAGCTGCTGCAAGTCGGAACGCATAGAGAGATGGTCAGATAGAGAAGCAAGCGCGGCGACCAGATCCTGCGCGACAGCAAGACGGGGCCGAGGACAATCCCGTTGGGCAGCCAGGCCCGCGCCATTCTTGATCGCCAGCCCCGCACAGGCAGCCCGTTCGTGTTTCCCTCTCCGCTCGATCCTGCCCGTCCGTGCGGCCCCGACCTGCCGTTCTGGTATCGCATCAGATGACGCAACCACGCGCCATACGCCGCGCTCAACTCTTCCACGGACTCCGGTGCTGGAGGTGGTGGAAGCGGGAGCGGATCAATCACGCCGGTATCGACCAGATGTCCGATGAACCGCGCAATACACCCTTGCCGGCGGCGTTGTTCACTGGCCGAACGCAGCTCGGGAACCGCTCCCCGCAACTCCGCGAGCACGGTTTCGTCGATGTCTTGGGCGCCGACGCCGCGACGGTCGACCTGCGCGACGAACGCGGCTATCCTGGATCGATATCAGATGCTTCGGTCTGCTGCGGGACCGATGCCCCAAGGCGTCTTTGTGCGGCACCTCGTGGCGTGCATCCTCGGCGTGCAGCCAGCGGGCAAATTTATACGCCGAATGGAGCCTGTTGACGCGTCCGCGATGCGAGGCCGCTTCCGACATCCACTTGAGGACGGTCTCGGAACGAATGAATGCCTCGTTCCCGTCTGCGGCGAACCGGGCAAGACTCGCCAGCATCATGGCGTCGGTCTTGAACCGGTACCCACAAGCGAGTGGCGAAGGTATCGGTTGTGGCAGGCGCTAAAGCCATGAAGGTCCGGGCAGCGGCCGCTTTCACGCCCCCGCCGCCGCGCCCCATCGTCGCCGGAGATCGCCGGCGATATCGCGCATGATGCGAGCGGCCTGTCGTTCGATGCCGTTGCGGCGGTCGTCGAACTCGGGCGCCTCCATGCGGAACAGGCGCCCGATGCGGCGCATGCGGGCATGGGCGCGGGCCTTGCCCTTGCGGTATTCCTCGTCGTCGGAGCCCATGACTTCGATGACATAGCGCGCGGGTTCCCGGTCGGCGCGGCGCTGCGTTTCGGGCGGCGCGACGGTGACGATGAAATCCGGACGGCAGGGTTTGGGGGCGGTGCGGAAGTCGGTCAGCGGCTTTTCGAGTTCCATG
This sequence comes from Alphaproteobacteria bacterium, assembly GCA_022824105.1. Taxonomy (GTDB): domain Bacteria; phylum Pseudomonadota; class Alphaproteobacteria; order Bin95; family Bin95; genus Bin95. The sequence continues at coordinate 7,685 of JAJEAZ010000536.1, read as the reverse complement.
CGCACGGGGCCGCCGAGCGCCTGCCGGAGGGCCGGGTCGGTCTCCATGTCGCGGAGGCGGCGGGCGAGCGTGTCGAAGGCGCGCCGCTCGGCTCCGGAGTCGACGGGAACCGGGCGGGCGGGCGAGAAGACCGGCCGGGCGCATGCCGTCACGCATGCGAGGGGTCCGCCCTCCCCGGTGCGCACGACGATGGCGAGGAAAACCCAGGGCCCCTGTATGCGGGTCTCGCCGATCCTGAGGCTCGCCACGCCGGAGGGCACGGAGAGGCGGCCCTCGCGGGGGTGGTCGGGGTTGATTACGGTGTCGGAGAGGCTGAGGGCGGAGCCGCAGAGCATGGCGAAAGGGGGCCGGCCTTCGGGCCAGCCGGGCTCCCTCTCCTCAAGCCGCCTTGCAACGGCTCCGCCACGCCAGCTTTCGGGGCCGGCGAACACCAGGCCGGAAGCGGGCTTGCCGTCGGGGGTGAAGAACCGCTCCGCCGCATGGCGGATTTCCGGGAGCCAGTCCGCCGGCGAGGAGAACCCCTCGACGGCGCCCAGCCGGTTCAGCCGGGCGGTCTGCATCAGCAGGCGCAGCATGGCCGGGACCCTGCGATGGCGCGGCGGCGGCGCCACGCCATCGCGCATCGCGGCCATGACCGGCCGCATCGGGCTGTCATCGTCATCTTCACCGTCGTCATCGCCGGTCGCGCTGTCGGCCGGCGGAAAGGGATCGAACCGGTCGTCATGGAGCGGCGCGGGCGCATGGCGCCGGGTCCGGCCTTCGCCCTCTTTCCCGACAAGGGCGAAGACGCAGCCTTCCGCATGCGGCAGCCGCGACTTCGGCAGGTTGGTCAGGGAATAGCGCTGCGGCCCGTCCTTGCGCGGCACGATGACGGGGCGACTGCCGCCTTCCTCATGGCGGCAGTCGCAGAGGAACCAGAGATCGCGGGCGCGCGCGGCGCCGACCGTGCGCAGGTAGAGGGCCCGCTGTTCCGGCCCGGCCTCGCGGCCCTTCACCGCCCGGAGCGCCGCCTCCTCTTCCGGCTCCAGCATGCGCTCCCACTCGAAAACCGCACCCGCATGCCTGACAAGGTCCAGAACCATTGCCGCCCTCCGCGCCGCTAGGGACGTATCGTCTCGTAGCGCGTGCGCTTGAGTTCCTGCTTGAGTTCGAGCAGGCGTTTCCTTTGCCGAACGAGTTGCCTTGCCTCGACCCTTGCCCGGTCCCGGCGCGCCTCCTCGTCCCCGGCAAGAGCGCGCCAGCAGCCCCGCCCGGTGAGCCGTCCGAGCGCAAGGCTCCGCGCCCCGAGCGGTCCGCCGTCCGAGCGCCACAGAACCTCGACCCGGCACCGGTCCTCGATGACCGTCTCCGCCGCCGCCCTGGCGAGCAGCCTTCCCTCGAACTGCACCACCTCCGGCAGGATGTCGCCCTGCCGCTCCTCCATGCCGAACCGCCCGCCCCGGATGAACTCCGCCCAGCGGAGGATGTCGCCCGTGACCAGGTCCCGCCTGGCGTCGAGCGGGAAGCCGTCCGCGGCCTGCGCGCGCTGCCGGTCGACCTCCATGCCCCTCAGCCGCTCATCGCTCCAGTCCGCGACCAGCACGCCGCGGCCCGACAGATCTTCCAGAAGGATTGTCTCCTCCTTTCCCGCGACTTCATGGCCGGGCGGCGAACCGAGCCAGCGGAGCGTCACGCTGTCCTTCGGATGCAGGCCCCCGCTCCAGCCGGACATGACGACCACCGCCTCGTTCTCCGGCCCCCCGGCCCGGCGCCGGAAGCGCAGCCGGTCGCCCACCGCCAGCGGCCTTTCGTTCCACCAGCGGCTGCGGAACGCGCATTTCGCGTCCGGATCGGCCAGGCGGGCCATCTCGGCGCGCGTCATCTCCCGGATGCGCCGGTAATCCTCTTCCGGGGCCCGGGAGCGTTCCAGCGCCCGCGCTTCGGCCTCGCCGACAGCGGCGCGGGTCTCCGGGCGGCTTCGCCAGTGGCCGCGCTCATGCAGTTCGCTGTCGTCGAGCGCGGCGCGGGCCTCCTCCGCGAAGACCCGGTTGTCCTCGCGCCAGCCGGAGGCGCCCGCCAGCAGCGAGACGGGAACGCCGTCGCGCCGGGCGTCGCGCTCCAGCCCCCGGCCCCGCCTGTCCAGCGCGCGGATGTCCGCCAGCAGCGCGGCGGCCCTCGCCCATTCGGCGGCGCGGTCGGCATGCTCGTCGAGCGCGGCCAGCAGCCGGCGCCGGGCCGCTTCCTCCAGTTCCGGCTCCTTCTCCAGCTCCTCCGCCTCGCCGATGGCCGCGCCGTAACCGGCATCGTGGAACGCCAGCACGCCGCGCGCTTCGGCCGCGGCGCGGCTTTCGGCGAGCCTGTCCTTCACCCCGGCGAAACGGTCGAGCGGTCCGTGCCTCTCCAGAAGCTTCATGCCGCCCTCGATGCCGCGCCGGGAGCGCGGCATCCGGTCGAGATGCGGGCCGTAGCGCTTCCCGTCCTCCAGGACCGCCCGCCCGGCCTTCCGCAAGCCGGCGGCGCGCCCGGAGAGCGGCCCGTATTCCGGCAGGTCCGCCATGGAGACATCGGGGTCCTCTTCCTCCCGCTTGCGCGCCGCCATTCGCTCCAGGCCGTTCCATTGCCGCCCATGCTCTTCGACGCTGGCAAGCAGGTCCCGGATGGCGGCGCGCGCCTCGCGGCAGTCGCGGTCGTAATCCAGTATGCGTCCCGCCAGCCCGGCCGCCGCCTCCGGCAGGTCCGCGCGTTCGGCGAACGCCGCCGCCTGCGCCGCGAAATCCGGCCATTCCCTCAGATAGAAGGGCGCACGGGGCCGAAGCGACGGCGGCCGGCCGAGGGCCAGGCTGCGGATCCGGAGGCGCGCGGCCGCCAGCGCCGCCCAGGCCTCGTCGCGGACGCGCAGTTCCCCGAGCCGATCGAAAGCAGCCGTGATTTCGGCAGCCTCCTCTTCGAGCCGGTCGGTGTGCGGTCCCCGCAGCGCGGGATCGTCCTGCAGGGTCCGCCAGCGCCCGCCCGCCGCCTCGACGCGCGCGGCCCATGCCCGCCATGCCGCCAGCGCAGTCGGCGGCTTCGTGCCGGCGCCTGCCTCCAGGCGCCCGTGCTCCTCGTCAAGCCTGGCCGTTTCCTCGCGAAGCGCGGCGGTCTCCGCCCGGCGCGTCTCGAACGCTTCGGCCCCGGCAAGCACCTGCGCCACGGCCTCCCGGATGCGCTGCGGCGCGAACTCTTGCGGGGCGAGCGCGCGCGCCAGCTCCAGCAACTCGCCCTCCGCATGGAGCGGGATCGCGCCGGCGGCTTCCGCCCGTTCGCCGGCCTCCCGGTAGAGGGCCTCGAACCGCAGCACGGCCTCGTCGAGCGCCGCCACCGCCTCCAGGCGTTCGAGATGCGATTCGATCTGCGGCCCCGCCTCGCCTGCGCGCGCGCCGGTATCGTCGATCAGCGCCCTGCCGTTCGCCGCGAGGCGTTCCGACATCGCCCGCCATGCGGGATAGCCGTCCAGGGCCGCAACCGGGCGGTCACCGGTCTCTGCCTCGCGCTCCAGGACTTCCCTCGCCCCGGCATGCGTCTCCAGCAGGCGCAGGAACTCCGCCGCGCCGCCATCGCCCTCGCGGCAGAGGCGGTCATAGGCGAGCAGGCCCTCCACCACTTCCCCGACCGGCGCCGGCAGGACCGGATAATGCGCCGCCAGCCGCCGCGTGCGGTCGACAAGGCCGTCATAGCCCGCGACGCGGAAGAGGATCGTGCCTTCGGTGCGGGCCGTCTCCTCCAGCCGCGTCCATTCCTCGCGCGGCGTCCAGGCCGGCAGCTTGCCGGGTATCCGGACGGCGTCGAGGTCCGGGCCGATCTCCTCGCCCACCGCCTCCAGCGCCGTCGCCCGCTCGCCGGTATGCGCCTCCAGCGCCTCGACCAGCTCCTCGCGATTGTCGGTCAGCACCACCGCGCTGTCGCGCGCCCGGCTGATCTCCACATAAAAGGTCGCCTGGTCCGTCAGCGCCCCGTGGCCCGAGTCCAGCACCGCAATGACATGGTCCGCCGTGCTGCCCTGCGCCCCGTGCGCGGTCGTGCTCCAGGCATGGTCGATATGACGAAGCTGGGGATCGTCATGCCGGAGCGAGAGCTTGCGCCCGTCGTCGAGAAGGAACCGCACGCGGGTCGGGGTCACCGCCTCGATCTTTGCCCGTTCCCCGTTCGCCAGTTCCCGCGCCCTGTCGTTGCGGGTCCACCTTATGCGGTCGCCCGCCATGATCTCGATGGGCTGCGTCTCGTAGACCTCCAGGCGGTAGCGGATATAGCCCCGGTCCGGCGCGACGCGGCGCGGACGGCCGTCCGGGTGCATCAGCAGCACGCGGCCGTCCTCGACGCCGGTCACCGTCAGCGCGTCGTCCCGCTTCACCCGGTAGTTCACAAGGTCCTGGTGGAACACCACGACATCGCCTTCGCGGTAGTTGCGCGCCTCGCCCTTCTCCGTCCGGGTCATGCCGAGCCCGACCAGCCGGTCGATCCGGAGCGCCTTGCCCCGCAGCACGCCCTCCGCCGCCAGCGCCTCGCGCGCGGTCTCGTTGACCTCCGCCCTCATCTCGTGCGTCGGCGCCACCAGCAATGTCCGCGCGCGCGTCTCCGGGTCGAGCGCCAGCCATGCCTCGGCCGCCTTCCGCCCGAGTTCGTCCCAGGCGGCCTCATGCACGCTCGACCCCAGCAGGCCCACCGCCTCGCCGGGTTCGCCCTCCAGCACCGCCTCCACCGCCGCCCTGAGCGCCGGATTGCGCTGGCGCAGGATCTCGTCCATCACCGCCGTCGTCATGCCCGCCTGCTGCAACTGCCGGAAGGGCTGGCCCGCCTCCACGGCCCGCAGCTGGCTCCGGTCGCCCACAAGCGCAAGGCGCGCCACCCCGAGACCGTCCGCTACCCGCATCAGGCTCTTCATCCGGTCGGTCGAGACCATCGACGCCTCGTCCAGCACCAGCACCGCGCCGGCGAGCATCTCCTTCAGCCGCGCGACGCCGGGCTGGCCGCCTGTCCCGGACTCGGATCCGGGGTCCTCCACGGCGCGGCAGCGGGTGAGGAACCATTGCAGCGTCCGCGCCGGCATGTCCGTCTCGCGCGCCAGCACCCGCGCCGCCGCCGCCGACGGCGCAAGCCCCAGCACGAACCGCCCGCCGGCAAGCGCGCGCATGTGCGAGAGCATCGCCGTCTTGCCGGTTCCCGCGCGGCCCTGCACGCCGACGATCCGGTCCTCCGACAGCAGGATTGTCCTGACCGCCTCCTCCTGTCCTTCCGTCAGGCCCCGGTCCGCCAGATGCGCCGCCACATCGTCCTCCCGGGCGAGCGGCGCGCCCTTGCCCTTGCCGGCCTTCATCGCCGCGATGACCGCGCGTTCGGCCTTCAGCGCCCGGTCGGTAACATAGGCCCGGTCCGCGCGCTTCAGGGTCGCCTCGACCAGATGTGCATCCCTGACAAGCGTGTCGATGGCCGCGCGCACCGCCCCGATGGAATGGCGCCCCGGCGCATGACCGAGCGCCAGTTCCTCAAGCTCCGCCGCCGCGAATACAGACCGGCGCTCCTCGAGGTGGCGCATCGCATGCCACACGATCCCGAGCGCCGACGGCGCCTCCGGCAGCCGCGCCGCGCCCCGCCTGCGATGCGACGACGGAACCGCGCCCAGCCCCCGCGCCCGGTCGGCCCAGATCGTCCGCAGCATGCCGTGCAGCGGCTCCGCCTTGCGCCGGCGCGTCGCCAGCGCCGCCATCTGCGCCGCCGCCGCGCTGCCGTCCCAGCCCTTCTCGTCAAGGAATGCGAGAATCTGCCTCCGCCGCGTCGAGAACGCCTCCCGAAGCGCCCGGTCGTAGCCCGCAATCTCGAAACTCCTGAGACGCCCCGCCATCGCCGGCACGATCGAATAGCCCCGCTCGATCAGCCGCCGCGACAGCTCGTTGCGGTAGAAAGCCCCGATCAGCCGGGCGTTCCGGTGCAGCAGCGTCGGCTCGATGCTCTTCCACCGCCCCTCCCCGTCCCGCGTCATGTTCGCCACCACCGCATGCGTGTGAAGCTGCGGGTCGAGGTTCCGGCTCGCGACATGACGGAACAGCGCCGCCGCCATCCCGTCCCCCTTCACGCGCGGGCGCCGCCTCGTCTCCGGGTCCCAGCCCCGGGTCTCGACCAGCGTCTCCTCGATCCAGTCCAGCGTCGCCCGCACTGCCTCGTCATGGCAGCGCAGCACGCCCCGGTCGCCGCGCGGATGCGCCTCCGTCGGCAGAAGCGCGGCCAGCGACACCGATTTCGGTGCCGAAAACGTGATGTCGAACCCCGGACGGTGCTCGTGCTGCCCGTGACGGAGCCGCCCGAGCCGGATATCCGTCCCCGGCACATGGCCCTGGAGCAGCCTCTCGAACGCGCCCGCCGAAACCGTCTTCCCGGCAAGGCCCAGCGCCGCCGCGCCGCGACCGTGCCAGGCGCTCCCACGACGATGCTCCGCCTCCTTCGCCCGCGCGTCCTCGCGGTCGCCGCCCACCGCCACGTAATAGCCGCCATCGTTACGGAAATACGCCGCCGTCGAGGACGATGACGTCAGATTGCGGACCGTCGCCACCATGACAGCATCATAGGGGAATCCGGACGGCGATGGCGTGCGGCGCGATCTTGCCGGCACGGCCGCAACGGCGGCGCCGGACGTCTCAGGGAGAAGTTCTTCCTCGTCCTCAGGCCGACATTACGGAGCCGTACCGGTATCGGAAGGTCGCCGCCCTCGACCGACCGTTATTCGCCAACCCTCCCCGGCGCTCCAACGACCGCAGAGTGTGATATAGGTCGGCCCATGCAGCCCGACCGCAAAGAGAAAGCCGTATGTCTGACGAAACCGCGACATTCGATGAAGACGCCTTGTCGAAAGGCTAGCTTCGCAAACTCAACGCGCTTCGCAAAACGCTCGGTGACGATGACATAGCCAGGGAAGCGTTTGCGAAATGGCTGGAAAAATACGGCGCGAGCGCCGGCGACAAGCACGCCGCGGCGCTTGCCGTCATGGTCCTGAGGGCGATCCAGAGCGAGGGCCTCCAGCTTCCGCGCGGCGGCTATATCGTACGCCGCGGCCGGGGCCGCGTCATCGTCGAGCCTGCCGATACCGGCAGCCTTCCCGGTTTGTCGGCGCCCGCCGGACCGCGGATCGAACGCCCTGCCGGCATGTCGCCCCGGGAAAGGGGCTGGCGCAACCGGATAGACGCCATTCCCGAAGCCGAGCGCACCGAAGCCGCGATCCTGACAGCACTGGGCAGGGATAGCGTGGAAGGGCTTTCCGAAACACAGAAGCGCATATTCGACGACTATGCCATGGGCGATATGCTGAACGGCTCCGAAACCGTACCGCACGCACCGGACACGCCAGAGGGCGGCGACGATAGCCCGGAAGCCCGGGAAGCCGGCGGCTTGTTTGCGGCGGACGGCGAAGCGGCGAGGACCTGATAATGCTTTATTTTTAACCGGGGGAAATTTTATGAATAAAACAATCTTTTTCACTCTATGGGCACTTTGTATCACTTCAACATCTGCCATGGCCGACTCAGCCCTTCAGGGGAAGTGGAAGCTGACTGATGCTTTTTGTGAAGGTGGCAAATCATTTTATTCCGATACAAAACCACCAAATATTCAAATAATTATAGATAAAACAAGCTCCACCAAAATTACGGATTTCAGCAAAGCCATGGGAATAACGAATTGCT
>JAJEAZ010000035.1 GCA_022824105.1 Alphaproteobacteria bacterium | reverse complement strand
CTGATCGTGGCGCTCATCAAGCTCGTGTAGCTGCACCACGCGACGGACGCGGGTTGAGCCGCAGCGTGCGCCAACCGCGCCTGTCGCGGTCCGTCGACGTCCCTGCCCACCCCGCACGGCGGCGCGCGCGCCCTGGCCGGTCACCGGCAGTCCGGGCCGCAGAGCGATGGACCCCATGAACGAGGCCAAGATCGACGAGGCCGTCCTGGCGTTGCTTTACCTGGGCCTTCATGACGGGGTGCGCGCGTGGAAGTCGTTCGACTGGGATGCCACGGACCGGCTTCACCGCAAGGGCCTGATTTCGAATCCCGCCACCAAGGCCAAGTCGGTCGTGTTCACGGAAGCCGGATTGCAAGAGGCGGAAGAGGCTTGTCGCCGACTATTCGGCACCGATGACTGAGCCTGTGCCACTGAACTGACCCGGGCAATCGCGGGAGCAGGTCGTCTCCGAACGCTCGTCGCCGGTGAGCGTCGGCGCCGATCAGCGCTCTGCGGCGAGGTGGGCCGAGCCCGTCGTACAACAACGAACTTGGCAGATCGGTTTCGCCACCGCCTTCCCCCTTCTGCCGGGCCATAGCTCATCCTCAGCCCGAAGGTGCGGCAGGCGAGGCACCGAAGAGCGAATCGATATCCTCGTCGCTGAGTGTCGGCGGACCGCTGGCGGTTCCCTCGAACAAAGCGTCCGCCAGGGCCTGCTTGCGCAGCTGCATCTTGTGGATGGCGGTCTCGACGGTGTGCTCGGCGATCAGGCGAAGAACGAACACGGGCTTGTCCTGGCCGATCCGGTGCGCCCGGTCCATGGCTTGGCGTTCCACCGCCGGGTTCCACCACGGATCGTAGACGATCACGGTATCGGCCGCCGTCAGGTTGAGGCCCGTGCCTCCCGCCTTGAGGCTGATCAGGAAGAGCGGCAGCGCTCCCGACTGGAAGCTCGCGATCTGAGCGTCCCGGTCCTGCGTGCTTCCATGCAGCATGGCGTAGTCCCAGCCGCGGGCCGCGACATCGGCCTCCACGAGGCGCAGCATCTCGACGAACTGGGAGAAGATCAGGACCCGCCGCCCCTCGGCGACAAGCTCCTCCAGAAGCGCAAGCAGCCGCGCCCGCTTGGCGCTTTCCGTCACCTTGCGGGCCGCGTCCAGCTTGACGAGCCGCGGGTCGCAACAGACCTGGCGCAGCTTCAGCAGCGCGTCGAGGATCGTGATGCGCGATGCGTCCAGGCCCCGCTCCGCGATGGCCTCGCGAATCCGCGCATCCATTGCCGCCCTGATGCTCTCGTACAGGGCGGCCTGGCCCTCTTCGAGCGGGACCAACTCGTCGATCACGGTCTTCTCCGGCAACTCGGCGGCAACCTCCTCCTTGGTGCGCCGCAACAGGAAGGGCTTGATCCGGGTGGACAGCAGCCGCTGCTTCGCCCGGTCTCCCTCCTTCTCGATGGGCGTGCGATAGTGCTTCGCGAAGGACTTGCGGTTTCCCAGCAGACCGGGGATCAGCCAGTCGTAGAGCGACCACAGCTCCTGGAGACTGTTCTCGATCGGCGTTCCGGTCAGTGCCAGGCGCTGACGCGCTCGGATGCCCCTGATGCGTTTCGTGATCCCGGCCGCCGGATTCTTCACCGTCTGCGCCTCGTCCAGCACGGCGGTGTCGTACTCATGGCGGAACAGCGCCTCGTGATCGCGATTGACCAGCGGGTAGGTGGTGACCACCAGGTGGTGCTCGGGAATGGCGCCGAAGTGCCTGAGCCGGCCGGGCCCATGAAGGACCAGGAGTTTCAGGTCGGGCGTGAAACGGGCGGCTTCCCGCCGCCAGTTGCCGACCAGGCTGGTCGGCACCACGAGAAGACTCGGGCGATCGGTCTTCTCTTCGAGATGCCGGTGCGCCAGCAAGGCCAGGGTCTGCACGGTCTTGCCCAGCCCCATGTCGTCGGCCAGCACGCCGCCGAAGCCGCACTCCGAAAGCAACTTGAGCCAGCCGTAGCCGACGCGCTGGTAGGGGCGCAGTTCGCCGTGCAGCGCGCCGGGGACCGGCACTTCCGGTGCCTGTGCGAGGGACCGCAGCCGGGCCCCGAGTTCGAGCAGCTCACGCCTGCCAGTCCACGGCGCGCCACAGCCCTCAAGCGCCTCGGCCAGTTCGAACAGGCGCCGCGCCTCGGCAGGATGGAAGCCGATCAACCCCTGCGCTTCCAGGAACGCCTCGGCGAACCGCGCAAACCGCGCGCCGTCGATCGCAAGATAGCTCCCGTCCTCGAAGCGGGCATAGAACATCCGGCCCGCAAGATGCCTCTCGACGTCGAAGCCCTCTTCCAGTCGCCCCAGCTCGTCCACCGGCAACGTCTCGACAAACTGGAGCACGATGGGCGCGACGGCGAACTTCCGCCCGTTCGCCTCGAGCCAAAGGGCAAGCGAGAACCAATCGGAGTCCGACGCTTCCAGGGAGGTCGTGAACGCAACGGGCCCCTCGTAGATGCGAAACGGCCAGGTCTTGTCGATCTCGACGCGCCAGCCCCCGGCGCGCAGTGCGGGAACCTCCTGCCCGGCGAAGTCGAGACCTCCCGGAACTTCTTCATCTTCGCCCGGCCGGAGCGGCCCGAAGACGATATCGGCGTCCTGCACCCCGGCGGGTGGCGAGATGTCGAAGCGCAACGCGTCAGGATGCTTGCCGCCATGGCGCTTCGCTGCCGTCACGAACGCCCGCCGGTATTCTGATTCCAGCTCAGGATCGCGCCGGACGACGACCGGGGAATCGCCGCCTGGATGCGCGTCGCTCAAGTGGTTGCCGGGCGTGCCGGGGCGCAGTCTTCGCTCGATGCCGTCGTAGGCAATCTCCAGGAGGGCACAGGGAAAGACGGCGGAAAGGTCCTCGCCGGGCCCGCTGCGGTCTTCCCCGGCGCTCCAGCGCCTGGCGTTCTGCTCTCGGCCGTACAGGATCAGCACAGGCTTCGGCGCAACGTCGGTGCGCGGCTCTACACGATGCAGCCTGGGCACGGGCGAGCGCTGGCCGATCCGCGACAGCTTGGCCTCGACCGCGCCAACCGATTCATGCGGCACCTCCGGCGCGTGGGCCAACCACGACAGCATGCGAGGAGACAGCTCCGTTTCCGCGACGCCGGTCTCGCCGGTCCCTTCATCGAGGAATAGCGGGGTCGGAAACGGCAGCAGGGTCAGAATGGCCCCGGCACCATCGTGTGCCATGAGGCGCTGTTCGCCGTCTGCGCCGACACTCCAGACCAGCTTGCAGCGGCGCGGCGGTCTCCAGCAGAGAGCCTCGCCGTCGATTTCGTGGGCCCGGGCGCGGCCCGTCTCCACGATCTCGCGCAAGAGTTCGACCAGAGCGTCGCCCTCCGGCCAGTCGTAGCTCGAGTCGAAACCGTAGTCGGAGAAAAAGTCGAGCTTTCCGATCAGCCCCGCATCCTGCACGGTCAGGTTCCGCCGCGTCCAGGTGGAGCGCCGGTCGAAACTCCGGAAATTGCTGCCGATCGTGCCGTCCTTCTTCAGATAGGCCCGGTAGGGCGAGACGCGCATGCCGTACGTCGTGTCCCGGTGGATGACGTAGAACAGATGATCCTGGCCCGGCGACGGCAGGCCCGGCGGCCGAACCTCCAACGGGGTACCGAGCTTCTTGGGCCAGAGATCCAGCCACCGGCTGACCTCGTGCGACACGGTGACGGACGTCGCCGCGCCGTCATCGCCGATCCCATCCGCCATCGAGTTTGCCGCGGCAAGCAGCACCGCCGCGACATGCTTGCAGTTGTAGCCCACCGGGCATGAGCAACGCCCCTCAAGCGACAAGGCGCTCGCATCCGACCTGAATTTCGCCGAGACCGCGTACACCTGCGAGTTGCTGCCCAATACCAGGCCAATGACCTTGGAGTCCGCCTCGAAGTGGACGTTTTGCACCCGACCGCGTTCGAAATACTTCTCGCCCCGTGAGTAGGACGGCTCGCCGATCGCACGACGGATTCTGTTTGCGGTGATCCTCTTCAATCCGAGCTGTCCTCCCGCTGCAGAGCGCGGCGCTCAGCGTCGCCCGGTGCCGGCGTTGACGATCCGCTCAGGCTCTCCGGTGGAGGCCGGGACCGCCTCCAAGACAGAGGCTTTGCCGACGATCATGGCACCGGTGTTGGCGCGGTCGCGGCCAATGGCGTCAACTGTCGCGCCGTCGCGCTCGATGTCGAACGTGTCAGGGGACGGTCGGGGCGAGATCGCAGTCGGGCCGGCCGAAAAACGTCCCGGTGACCGGACAACAGGGAAGTGACGGACGGCGGCACCGGCCCGGCCTCTACCGGTGCCGGGCGCAAGCGGCAACGGCGGCGCCGCTTCGGCAATTCGGTCATCGGCATCCGCCAGCCGAGCGTCCGTCGTCATCGCTCCGATCTGTAGACTCCGTGCTCTCCGGGTGCAAGCTCACGTTCGTCTTGCGCCCGCCGGATGCGCTTCGTTCGATGGCGGTGCCGGCCCGGTCTTCAGCGCCGCCGGCGCGACCGGCACTGCCTGCCGCTCAACCAGGGCTTTGTGAGGGTGCCGGACTCGGCGGAGCGGCACCAGGGGCGCTCCAGCGGCCCTGTGGATGCCTCCGGTGGGCGGGACATAGCCGCCGCCCCCCAGGCTCGTAGGCGGTCGCTGCGCCGAGCCGTTCGCCCACGGCCGAGGATTGTCTCCAACCGTCCCACCGGCGGCGGGCGCCTCACCGCCCTGCCGGGCGGAACGATCGACTATGTGCGTGTTCCTGACGATCGCCGACACGCGGGTCCAGGCAGCCACCAGCAGCCGTCCTTCGTCGCGCCCGCGCCGCGCGCCGCCAATGAGCGAGAGGTCGGCGGTGACGCGGGCGGCGGGGCGGCGCTGCGGAGCGTGTCCCCGCCGTCGGCAGCCATCACCGGGGGAGACGGCACCATGCGGACCGGCCGGATGTTCCATCGCGACGCGCAGACGTTTCTGGTCCACCTGTTCGGGCAAGGCCTCGAGGACAGCCGCTACGTGGTCGAGATGTACCGCTCGCGTCCCGACGGCCAGATCGAGCCCATTGAGCCTGAGCAGCCCAGGACGAAGGGCCGACGCAGGCCGCGCAGGAAGATCGTCTCGCGCGGGGCCGTCCGGGAGATGCGGCCCGAACGTGACCAGATCATCGTTTGCACGGCGCTGAACCTGAAGGCCTCGGGCATCCAGTACTGGGGGGCGTCCGCGGTCGGCTTCCTGGCCACGCGCCATGCGCGCTGACCGGGGTGGCCGGCCATGCCGCTCAAGGACTCGGTGAAGGTAAAGCAGGCGCGGGATCGCCGCCTCCGCCAGCGCCACGCCGCTCGCCTCGAGCAGCGTTTGTGTACCCGGTGCGGCCGCGTTCCGTCCGAGCCCGGCCTCAAGGTATGTGCTGGCTGTGCCGAGAAGCGCCGCGCCGCCGAGCGCGCCCGCCGTGCCAAGGCCCGGCAGCAGGGGGTGCCATACGGTGGCCGCGATCCGGAACAGTGCCGCAGAGCCGACCGCGCCGGCGACAGGCGGCGGCGGAGGGCGCGGCAGGAGGCGGGATTATGCACGTCATGCGGCCGCCGCCGGCCGGAGGACAGCCGCTCCGTCTGCGAGCCGTGCCGCGAGGCAAGGCGTGCCCTCGACCGACGGCGCTATGACGCGCGCAGAGCCGCCGGCCGCTGCGTACGCTGCACGCAGCCCACGGTGGGCGGCCTGTCGCGCTGCGGCCGCTGCCTCGCGCTGGAGAAGGAGCGCGTCTCTGCCGAGAAAAAGAGCGCCGCCGGGAAGAGACGCTATGTCGCAAGGCGCGCGCAGGGCGCGTGTGTGGATTGTGGAGTCCGCACCGGTGGCCCGGCCCGCTGTGAGCGCTGCGCATATCGGTCCAACTCCCGTGCGCCCGAGCGTCACCTGGTGTCGCTCTGGCCGCCGCAGATCACCGTGATCGAGGTGCAGACCTCTCGGGAGCTGGGGACCTTCGAGACGGAGGCCGAGGCGGCCGCCTGCATCGCCTTCGCCAAGCTGCGGCCCGACCAGGTCGAGTTCCTCTCCAACGTGCCGCTGATGGCCCTCCTGCCGCCGTGAACGCGGCATCGCCACGTGCGGGCATCCCGGCAGGTGAGGCCACCCTCGGCCCTGGCGATCTCACGCCCTCGCATCCCGCACCACCGGCGAACGTTCGGACGTGCGGTCCGTCAGGCCACCGACCTCCCGGCAGGCGTCGCGGCAGGCATCGGCCGGGAGGAGGAGAGTGGCTTTGGAGAAGTGAACGTGAGGTGGATCGAGAGAGATCGCCCCGTTCGCCAACCATCGTCAGAACTCGCACGTGAAGGAGCACGATCATGAGTTTCGGACTGAACCGCGCAGAAGTCATTGGCCGCCTGGGTGCGGACGTCACCATCAACAGCCTCGCCTCCGGCGGGCGCGTCGCCAACATGAGCGTGGCGACCGATGAGTCGTATATCGACAGGGCCGCCGGCGGCCAGCGCATCGACAAGACAGAGTGGCACCGCGTCGTCAGCTTTCAGGACGGCCTGATCGACATGCTGGCGAAGCACGCGAAGAAGGGCCGGCTCGTCTACGTTGCGGGCAAGATGCAGACCAGGAAGTGGCGCAAGGACGGCGAGGACAGCGACCGCTTCTCCACCGAGATCCTGCTGGTCCCCGGCTCGCGGATCCAGTTCCTCGACAAGCCTGCCGGCGCCACCGGCACCGCGCCGGCCAACGGTGAGGCGGCGGAGGCCGCAGCCGACAGTGGTGTTGAAGAGCGCACGGGCGATCACAGTCTCCCGTTTTGAGCTGCCCCGCGGAGGGCTTCCTCGGCCCGCCCGCCCCATGGCCGGATCCGCGTCCCTCCCGCGCGGGTCCGGCCATTTTCGTGCAGCCTGATCCGAGTCCGCCATTGGCCGCACGGCGCGCCGTGCGCTTCGCGCGGCGCCATGCCGTCCCGGCGCCGGCGAGAGGCCGGTCGAGGCCGGGACCGGGGCGCGTCCCACGCAGCGTCCAGCGAGGTCTCTCATGCTCCCCATCACCGCCGACGGTCCCGGCTTCGCCGGTTGCCGCCTGCTCCCGAAGTGTGCGCCATGAACGCGGCCGCCGTCGCCGCAGCGCTCGCCGAGCGCGCCGAGGAGGTGTGCCGCCGAGACCTGCCCTACGGACGGCGCCGCGGCAGGTATTGGGTCGCGGGCGATCTCGACGGCGGGCGCGGACGATCACTCTACGTCCGTCTCGCGCCGCCGGGTGCGCCCGGGAAGTTCACCGATGCGGCCACGGGGGAGCATGGCGATCTGCTCGACATCGTCCGCCGCCGCATCTGCGCGCCGACGCTTCGCGCGGCGCTCGACGAGGCCCGCGCCTTCCTCGCCCGGCCGGCTGCGCCGGCCGCGGGCTCGGGCGACGCCTACGACGCCACCGACGCGGCCCGCCGTCTTTGGCGGCGCTGCCGCGCCATCGACGGCACCCATGCCGAGGCCTACCTGCGCGCCCGGGGACTCGCGCGCTGCCGCTTCCCGGCACTCCGCTTCCATCCCGGCCTCTTCTACCGCGACGACGGCGGCGTGCGCCGCCTGCCCGCCCTGGTCGCGGCCGTCACCGGCTCCGACGAAGCCGTCTGCGGCGTGCTGCGAACATGGTTGCACCCGACCGAGCCCGCCAAGGCCCAAGTCTCGCGCCCGCGCAAGGCGCTCGGGCGCGTGTACGGCCATGCCGTCCGCTTCGGCTGCCCCGCAGACGGAGCTTCGCTCCTCGTCGGCGAGGGCATAGAGACGGTGCTCTCGCTGGTGACCGCCTCACCCGATATCACCGCCGCCGCCGCGCTTTCGGCCGGCAGCCTCGGCGCATTCGCGCCGCCTGCCGGCGTCACGCGCTTGGTGATCGCGCGCGACAACGACCCCGAGGGAGAGCGTGCCGCCGAACGCCTCGCCCGGCGCTGCGCGCGGGCGGGCGTCGCCGCCACCGTCATCGTGTCCCGCGGCGCCGACTTCAACAGTGATCTCCTCGCGTTCGGCCCCGCCGCGCTCGCCGCCTGGACGGCGCTCGCGCTCGGAGACCGGGAGCCTGGGTGAAGCGGGCGAGCGGCAAGCCGCATGGAGAGGAGAGAGAGTCCTCTTCGCGCCGGCATCACGCTACGGGGAGAGCACCATGAGCAGCGACATCGGGTTCCGGCGGGTGGGCGAGAACGAAGTCCGCATCTATCAGCACGGCGACCACGTTGGTGACCTCTATCGCCACGACGACATCCTCAACCGCGGCGAGGTGTTCTACGTGGTGCATCTGTCCGAAGACCCCCGCGGTCCCGTCAGGGTGCACGAGCGCCATCGCGTCCGCGAGGTCGCCCGCCACCTCCTCGACACCCACCCGATGCTGTGAGCGGTGACGAGCGCCTCCGGCGGTGTCATCGGCGGCACCGGGAGCGGCTCGCCCTCGATCCCGTTGTCCGGCCCGCGGCCGGCACCGCGGCTTTCACCGCTGCACCGGTGCCACGCCGCCAGCAGGAAAAGAAACAAGGGTCCGTCCGTCGTGATGTCCGAGGATGTCACGCGTGCTCGCGCCAGCAACCCTGCGGGTCCTCCGGTCGCTCCGCTCCCTGCGGCCTGACCCAGGGAAGTCTAAGGCGGGCCGTGAAGTTCGGCGACCGTGAAGATGGCTTGCGAGTAATCGCCAACCGCCTCGTCTTGCAGCGCGCCGGCCCCTCGCGCGGGGCCGCCGCGTCACGCTGCACCGCATCAAATCCATTCGCGGAACCATTCATGGCGGCGCCTAGACGCCGGGCAGGCCCAAGCGGGCCCGCCCGGCCCGGCGCCGTAATGACCACTGGAATGGATTTGCTGCGGAGCACCGTTCCCACCGGCACAGCGGCGCCATCTTCCGCACCAACATCGCCGAACTTCCGCACCGACTCCCGCCTAAGACTTCCTAGGGCCAGGTGCTGCCTCTGCGCGCGCGTGAATCAGAAAGGACATCACGACGGGGCACAGGGTCCCGGAGGTTGAACCAACAGGAGATCGTCATGATCGACACAACCAGCGCTACCGCTTCTTCCACTGCAACCGTTTGCGAGAGCATGGCCCTCTACGGCGCCGCACCGGAGCGCGGCGAGCTCGACAGCAGGGTCGTCTGGGACGAGGACGATGCCATCGACGCGCTGAACGAAGCCATCCGCGTCATCGTCGACGGCATCACCGTAGACGGCACACAGATGGCCGACGAGCGCGAGCCGCTCATGTGGGGCCTGACCAACATGCTGCACTCGCAGGTCACCCGCCTCGACCGCGCCGTCGACAGCATCGCGCCTGAGATGCGCGACCTCGAGAAGGCGCAGGACGGGTCCGAGGTGAAGGCATGGGAGTTGCAGACGATGACCGACCGCGCGCAGAGCCTCGGCGACAGGCGCGACGCCTTCGAGAAGCTCCGCGACCTCGCCGCCGACGCCTACCGCGTCGAGACCGGAGACACCTGGCGCCCGCGTCACGGCTCGCACACGAGCCAGACCGGGCAGCTCACCTCCGCCGCCATCGACGCGCGAGACTTCCGCAGAGCCCGCAAGGACCGCGAGACAAGAGCGCACCTGCCCGA
>JAJEAZ010000026.1 GCA_022824105.1 Alphaproteobacteria bacterium | reverse complement strand
CAGGCCTACACCCAGTCCTCGGCGACCCTGAACCTGCTGCGCGCCTTCGCCATGGGCGGCTTCGCGGACCTCCACCAGGTCCACCGCTGGAACCTCGACTTCGTGCGCGAGGAACTGGGCGAGCGATACCGGGACATGGCGGACCGGCTCTCCGAAGCCCTTGAATTCATTGCCGCCTGCGGCCTCACCTCCGAGACGACGCCGCAGCTTCGCGAGACCTCCTTCTACACCTCCCACGAGGCGCTGCTGCTGCCCTGGGAGGAGGCGCTGACCCGCGTCGACAGCCTGACGGGCCAGTGGTACGACTGCTCGGCGCACATGCTCTGGATCGGCGACCGCACGCGCGACCCGGACGAGGCGCATGTCGAGTTCCTGCGCGGCGTCGGCAACCCGCTCGGCCTGAAATGCGGCCCGTCGCTGACGACCGACCATCTGAAGCGCCTCATCTGGCAGCTCAACCCGGAGAACGAGCCGGGCCGGCTCACGCTCATCTGCCGGGTGGGCGCGGGCCATGTGGCGGACCACCTGCCGCGCCTGATCGAGACCGTGCAGGCCGAGGGCGCGGAGGTGGTCTGGTCCTGCGACCCGATGCACGGCAACACGGTCAAGGCCGCGGGCGGCCTCAAGACGCGGCCCTTCGGGTCCATCCTCTCGGAGGTGCAGGAGTTTTTCGCCGTCCACCGCGAATACGGCACCTGGGCGGGCGGCGTGCATTTCGAGATGACCGGGCAGGACGTGACCGAATGCACCGGCGGCGCGAGCGCCGTGACCGAGGCCGGCCTCCAGGACCGCTACCACACCCACTGCGATCCGAGGCTGAATGCGGGCCAGGCGCTCGAACTCGCCTTCCTGATCGGCGAGCAGCTGAAGGAAGAGCGCAACGGCCGCGCCGCGCCCGCGATCGCCGCGGAGTAGGCGATGGACGGCGCGCTCCCGCACCCGGACGCTGCCGACGTCCCGCACTACACGGACGCCTATTTCTCCAAGAGCAAGGCGGTCGTGGAGCAATTCGGCGACATGCCGGTCACCTATGCGGTGTTCATGCGCCGCCCGGTGGTCTCCGCCGCCCGGCTGACGGTCGAGTGGCTGAATGCCGTCGCCCGCGCGCGGGCCACGGCCTTCGACATCGACGAGCGCTACGAGGAGGGCGTTTCGGTCGGCGCGGGCGACCCGCTGCTCTACATCTCCGGGGCGCTGCGCCACCTGATCGACCTGGAGACGCTCTACCTCCAGAAGCTCGGCTCCGCCTGCGTCGCCGCCTACAATGCCCGCGCCATGTGCATGGCGCTGCCGAAGACGGGCTTCCTCGCCATGGACGCCCGCCACTGCGCCGGCACCGACATGGCCGAGATCATGGCCTATGCCGCGAGCGTCGGCTCCGCCGCGGCGAGGCGCGAGGCGGGCGCGGTCGGCTTCATCGGCAATGCGACCGATGCGACGGCGCATTTCTTCGGCGCGGAGCGGGGCCTCGGCACCATGCCGCACGGCCTCATCGGCTATGCCGGCTCCACGCTCCGCGCGGCGGAGATGTTCGTCGAGACCTTCCCCGACGAGCCGCTCACCGTCGTCACAGACTATTACGGGGCGGAGATGTCGGATGCGGTCGCCGTCTGCCGGCGCTTCCCGGAGCGGGCGGCGGCGGGCCGCGTCGCCATCCGCCTCGACACGCATGGCGGGCGCTATGCCGAGGGGCTGGACCTGCAGAAGTCCTACGAGGTGCTGGACCGCAACGCGCCCCGCGCCATCCGCGACTACCGCACCGAGGGCGAGCTGCGCCACCTGGTCGGCACGGGCGTGACGGCCGCCGCCATCTGGCACCTGCGCGAGACGCTCGACGCCGCCGGCTTCCCGAAGGCGAAGATCACCGCGTCGTCGGGCTTCACCGCCGGCAAGTGCCGCGTCATGGCGCTGGCCCAGGCCCCGGTCGATACCATCGGCACCGGATCCTACCTGCCCGACCAGTGGTCGGAGACCTACGCCACCGCCGACATCGTCGAATATGACGGCAAGCCGAGCGTCAAGGTCGGCCGCGAGTTCCTGCTGAGGCGCAGGTGACCGACCGGCTCTCCATCGCCATCGCCCAGGTCGATCCGACCGTGGGCGATGTCGCCGGCAATGCGGACCTTGTCCGGCGCGCGCGCGCCGGGGCCGGCGGCGCCGACCTGGTCGTTTTCCCGGAGCTGGCGCTATCCGGCTACCCGCCCGAGGACCTGGTGCTGAAGCCGGCCTTCCAGGAGGCCTGCCGGGAGGCGTGCGAGGCGCTGGCGAAGGAGACCGCGGACGGCGGCCCGGCGCTGCTGGTCGGCCTGCCCTGGCGGGAGGACGGGCGGCTCTACAACGCGGTCGCGCTGCTCGACGGCGGCGAAGTCGCGGCGCTGCGATACAAGGTGCTGCTGCCCAATTACGGCGTGTTCGACGAGAAGCGCGTGTTCGATCCGGGCGAGATGCCGGGGCCGGTCTCCTTCCGCGATGTGCGCATCGGCGTGCCGATCTGCGAGGACATCTGGCAGCCCTCCGTGGTCGAGTGCCTGGAGGAGAACGGCGCGGAGATGCTGCTGGTGCCGAACGGCTCGCCCTTCGAGACCACCAAGGACGACATCCGCCTCAACATCGCCGTCGAGCGCGTGGTGGAGAGCGGCCTGCCGCTCGCCTATGTCAACCAGGTGGGCGGGCAGGACGAACTGGTGTTCGACGGCGCCTCCTTCGTGCTCGGGCGCGACCGGGCGCTCCGGGCGCAACTGCCCTCATGGGTCGAGAGCGTGGCGCTGACCCGCTGGGAGCGCACCGCGGACGGCATGGACTGCACCGGCGG
>JAJEAZ010000142.1 GCA_022824105.1 Alphaproteobacteria bacterium | reverse complement strand
CGAGCGCCGAGCGCCGAGCGCCGAGCGCCGAGCGCCGAGCGCCGAGCGCCGAGCGCCGAGCGCCGAGCGCCGAGCGCCGAGCGCCGAGCGCCGATCTTCTGAGTTTCCGCCGCCCGCCAAGGGCGGATTTCCTGTCGATACGATACCTCGTCGCCGCCGGATTTCGGGCGCAGAGGGCGCCTTCGCGCGTCCGCCGCAAGCTGCCGGGATTCCGCTCGTTGCGATGGCTTCCGCCGCCGCGCCGAACCAGGGCAATGGTTCGCGGTTCTCGACGGGGCGCATCGACAATTCCCGGTTCTGTCTGTCTCGAAAGGGAGGAATCCCCGTGAACATCGCCACAGTCCTGAAGACCTCAATGGCCCTTCCGCTCATTGCTATGCTGGCGCTCACCGGCTGCGGTGGCGGCGGTAGCAGCGGAACACCGGCCGCCAGCAGCGAGATACCCCCTTCCCAAACCCCTCAATCCCCAGGGGGCGGGACCGGCACAGGCGGGACCGGCACAGGCGGGACCGGCGCAGGCGGGACCGGCGCAGGCGGCGCGGCCCTGATGCCCGTTTGCGGAGAGGCTGAAAGCTACTGCCACACACTGGAAAAACAGCTTAACGCAGCCACAACTGCCGCAGACTTGCAGTTTTTCGCCGACATTCTGGCACTACTGTCACAGGCGGTTTCACAGGGCGACAATCGCGTTCCAGATCATGACTTCTACCGTCTTGGTGCCGTTGAACAACAGGCGCTGACAGATCTGTATTACCGCCTCCTAGAGGCTTTCGACCAGCCCTCGGCAAAAAGCCCGCCGGCACCGCCGCAAACACCGCCGACTGCTCCGAAAACAGGCAGCTACACCTCCCAAAGCGGCCCCGTTGCATCCTGGGGCGTATGGAAGAGTGACCAACCTTCCCCGGCTAACAACCAGCGGCGTTTCGGTGTCAGAACATTAACCGAGGAAGGCTTTTACGCTTCCTACGCGGTTACGGGAGAGGTTACCACTACCACAAGCTCCCTTCCTAACGGAACTGCCACTTGGGAGGGCGAATACGAAGGCGTTTATCAACTGGCCGATGAAACCGGAGTCTGGGGCGCGCAAGCGAATGATAGCGGAACCGCTTCTATTGAGGTGGATTTCACTACCAACGAAGACGCTGTGACGGTAACGCTCACAAGCGGCACTACTGACGCCAAAACGCTACCCGGCGGCAGCGATACGGCCGGCGATGAATGGGCGCCCACAGCCGACCTTATCGACCCGAAGACGACTTTCAATAACGACAGGGTCAACGCCAAACCGAGCGATGATGATGATACATATGTCAAGATCGCCGGTGCTGTATTCGGTGCAAACGCCGAAGCCCTTGCCGGTGTGTATGAGTTCGAATACCGAAAAGACCACCCCACCGATACGCAGGACGGCGAAGCTGTTAGGGTCAGCGACATTCGCGGCGCGGGCTGGTTCGGCGGTTGCAAGGACGTATCGGACTTTTCCTGCTTCCAGGCCGACGACGTAACCGCTCCGGACTCCGATCCCGTGACGGACCCCGATCCGATGACGGACCCCGATCCGGTGACGCCGGGCACCTATAGCCATTTGTCTTTCGGGGCATGGTCCGACAAACCGGGCAATTTCGACGCTGTCAGTAATGATGGCGATTTCACGGCGAGTCTCCAAAGCGTTGACTACTACTATCTGCGCGGCACACGTACGTCGCTTGACGACATCGCTGCCTTGCCAAGCACCGGCACGGCGACATGGAACGGGGCCTATGTGGGAAAATACCGCACAAATCCCGCAGATAATACCGGTTGGAGTGCCTTCGCCGATGATTCGGGAACGGTCACAATGGTATGGGACTTCAGCGAGCCAAGCATGGACGTTACGCTCACAAGCACCGTCGGGAATACATTCCCCGGTGTGACGGGAGGGGTGGACACGCCGAAACAATCATTTGTTTTTGACGCTACCGTTAGTTTTTCCGGAGGTCAGTCCGGTAGATTTAACGGTATTGTGCATTCAGATGACACAGCGATTAGCACTGCAAACGCCTCGGTTGAGGGCGCGTTTTTCGGCGCCAATGCGGCGGAGGCTGGAGGCGTGTATGATATCACGCAAGTAGGAGACGATACGGAGGCCCAAGTGGAAGCTGTAGGCGTGTTTGGCGCAACGAAACAACAGTAGCCGCCGCGGCTGACCGCAGACTGAAGAAAACCCCGCTACTGGAAACGGTAGCGGGGTTATGGTTCTATCAGGCCCGGCCGTCGGCGCCGCTGCCGACAGAATCGGCATGGGCGCCTCCGGGTGTGCTTTGCCCTTCATTCTGGAACCTCAAGGAGCATCGTGAAGGATGATACGGTTTTCTCTTTTATCGACGACGGCGCTTGCGTTTTGCGCGGCGCTGGCGCTTTCGGCCTGCGGGGGCGGAGGCGGCGGTCCCAAGACGGCCAGCAGCACCGGCGGGCAGCCGAGCGGCAGCGCCGTCGGCCAGGGCGGCGGCGGCAACCTGCAGACGCCCGGCAACACCGGCACTCGGACAGGCGACAGCCCCGCCGGGCAGTCGAGCGACACCTCCGGCAACCCCGTCGGCCAGACAGACAACCTTGTCAGCGGCACGGGCGATGCGGTGTCGGAGGACGCAACCCCGACGCGCGAGGCGGCGCTCCGACACGCCATCGAGACGGTCGGGACCGGCGCGCCCGGAACGCTGACGATCAGCCGCCCCGACGGCAGCAAGGCGGATATATGGCTCGATGCGTCCTGGCGCACGGCGGGCTCGGCCCCGGTTGCGCCGACGACCATCCGCTATTCCGGCCAGAGCCTGACCCGCATGAACGCCGCGAGACCGACGACGGCCTGGGTCTATACGGATATCCAGCCGCCGCGCGCGCTGGACTTCACCGAAGTCTGGCCCCTGGATACGGATACCGATGCGGACCAGCAGAACGACGCCCTGGGCATCACGGCGGCCCATCTGAGAGAGCGCCTTGTGACCCATGTCTCCCGCCTGCCGGACGACACGCGCGAGGGCGACACCGACTCGGTGAACCCGGTGAACCGGGGCGTGAGCGGCGAGGACAGGAACTTCGACCGGGGCCATGAGATAGACGGGCGGTTCGACGGCGCCTACGGCATCTACAGTTGCGTTGCCGAGACCTGCTCGCTCAACGACTCCGGCGATCCCCGGAAGGGCATCACGGCGATGGCCGGCTGGGTCTTCACGCCGAAGTCCTATACGGGAGCGGGCGGCGGTTCGCGCAAGCCGCAGGTGAGCGTTCCGGACACGGACTACCGCTGGTTCGGGTTCTGGCTGCGCGGCCCGGACCCACTGGACGATGGCGCATACGAGATGACGACCTTCGCGGGCGGCTCGCAGCCTTTCGCCGGCGATCCGCGCGCGCTTTCGGGGCGGGCGACCTATGAAGGCCCGGCCGCCGGGCAGTATGTGAAGGAGGGCGCCGACGGCAGCGCCAGCGCCGGGGTGTTCACGGCGAAGGTGACGCTGCATGCGGATTTCGGCTCCTCGCAGACGATCCATGGCGGGCTCGGCGGTTTCCGGGGCGGCGGGCGCGATCTCGGCTGGAGCCTGTCCTTCGACTCGACCTCCATCGCGAGCAGCGGCGGCTTCTCGGGCCGGACGCACGGGGCGACCTGGGACTCGACCTACAAGGGAACGGACGGCTACAGGGACGAGGGTCAGGACAATCACGGGCGCTTCTCGGGCCGGTTTTACGGCGACGGGGCGGACGGGGCGTATCCGACAGGGGCCGCCGGGACCTTCACCGGCAAGTTCGACGACGGCGCGGTCGCGGGCGGCTTCGGCACTTATCTGATGGTCACGCAACCGGAGAACTAGAACGATCCGGAAGCGGCGAGGCGCCCCGTTTGCGCGACGGTGCATCTCCCGCAAATTGCGGCCCTTGTCGGAGACGGCGTCGGGGGAGGCGCGTCATGCCCGTTCGCGATGGCTCGTGCAGGATCGTCATGGCGGCGTTTCTGCTGTTACTGGCGGCCTGCGGCGGAGGCGGCGGGCCGGCGACGCCGACCGGAAGCTCCGGCTCGCCTCCCACCGTGCCCACCGAACAGCCGCCGCCCGAACCGCCTGCCGAGCCGCAATGTATCGAGACGGCCGAGGCGGGCTGCCTGGAGCCTGCGGCGTGGGGGGGACGGCGGGACCGGCTGGCGGCGGGCCATGCCGGGGCGGCGGCGTTCCGCAACCAGTGGGGCCTCGGCGCCATCGGTGCGGATCGGGCTTGGGCGCAGATCGAACTGCGGCATGGCGCAGGCGCGGCGCCGGGGCGCGGCGTCACGGTCGGGCTGATCGACAGCGGCATCGACACAGCGCATCCGGTCTTCGCCGGCAAGCGGGTCAGCGAGACCTTCCTGGACGGCGCAACGGACGAGCGGGGCGAGCGCGTCTCGCACGGCACGGCGGTGGCGAGCGTGATTGCGGCGCGGCCGGGGCGGGCCTACACGGCGGATGTGCATGCGGCGCGCGGTGTCGCCTGGGGGGCGGAGCTTGCGATGTTCGCCATCCCCACGGGCGAGCCCGACGACCATTATGACCCGCTAGCGCCGTCGGGCTTCGGCGATGCGGACGAACGCTGGGCGGCGAGGGTCGCGCATATTCTCGATTGGTCCGAAGGCGGGCGGCGTCTCGATTTCGTGAATGTGAGCGTCGGCTTTCCGGGGATTATTGATCAATATGGCGAGGCGGCGCTGCGCCAGCATTTCGGGAACACGATTGCCGCCCTGGCGCAGGGGGACCGCGACGACAGAACGGTATTCGTGTGGGCCGCCGGCAACGGCCATGGCAAGGACTGCGATGCGGCGGATTTCGCGAACAATCCGGACCTTTGCCGGGACGGCAAGGTGAATGCGCGCTCGGTCGAGTTTCTGGCAGGGCTGCCGGCTCGAATCGAGGAGCTGCGCGGGCACCATGTCGCGGCGGTGGCGATAGCAGAGGACGGGGGGATCGCGTCCTTTTCCAATCGCTGCGGGATCGCGGCGCCCTGGTGCCTTGCGGCGCCGGGCGCGGATGTGCGCGCGGCGTATTTCGGCCCGCATGAGGGCGAGACGGGCGTGCGGGGCACCTATGAGGCAAGCGGCACGTCCTTCGCCGCGCCGATGGTGACGGGCGGTCTGGCGGCGATGAAGCATCTCTTCCGGGACCAGCTGTCGAATACCGAGCTTGTGACGCGCCTGTTCGCGACGGCGAACCGGGAGGGTGTCTATGCCGACAGGGAGACCTACGGGCAGGGCCTGATGGACCTGGGCGCGGCGACGGCGCCTGTGGGCGCGGTGACGGTGGCGCTGGGCGCGCGGGTGGACGGCCCCGGCGCGCCGCCGGCGGCAACCGGCCTGGCGCCGGGCGGCGCGTTCGGCGACGGGCTGGCGCGCTCGCTTGCCGGACAGGAGCTTGCGGCCTTCGATGCGCTGGGCGCGCCGTTCTGGTATGCGCTGGACGGCTTCGCGCCCGCCGCGCCCGCCGCGCCCGGCCCGTCTGCCTCAGCGCGCCTGGCGGCGTTAATGGAGCCGGCGGAGCGCAATGCCGGGCTGCTGCAACCGGGCTTCGCGGCGTTTGCGGGCGGGGCGGCGGACACAGCCGGGCCGCTGGCGCTTGGCCTGGCGTCGATGGAGCGGGGCGGCGGGCATCTTGCGCTTGCCGGGCGGGCCCTGGCGGCGCGCCTGTCGCCGGCGGGCGGGCCGGTCGTCACGGCCTTCTCGACGGAGGGGCTGCGGGACCCGGCACCGGTCTCGGGCGCGGCGCTCTCATGGCGCCCGGCCGGGACGCCGCTGACGCTCGGCGCCGGCCTGGCGCTCGAACGGCGAAGCCTGCTCGGCAGCCGCGCCGGCGGGGCCTTCGGGCGCGTGTCGGGCGCAACCGCCTTCGCCGGCATCGGGGCGGCGGCGCGACTCGGAGACTGGCGCGCCCGCGCCGAGGCCGAACTCGGGCGCGTCGAACCCGACCCGCAGGGCGGCATGATCGCCGGCATGAGCGCGCTCGACACCGCCGCCTTCGCGCTCCGGGCCGAACGACCGCTCGCCGGGCGCGACAGGCTCCACTTCGCCCTCTCGCAGCCGCTGCGCGTCGAGAGCGGCAGCGCAAGGCTGCTCCTGCCCGTCGGGCGCACAAGGGACGGCGCGGTGATCCGCCGGACAGCCATGGCCGGCCTCGAACCCTCCGGGCGCCAGATCGACCTCCACGCGGCATGGAGCCGGACCCTCCACGGCGGTGGCGAACTGCGCGTCGGCGCAAGCCACTCACGCCACCCCGGACACAACCGCCATGCCCAACCCGAACTCGCACTCTTCGCAAGCCTCAAACTCGAACTGTGAAACGGCAAGGCCCCGGAAGCCGGCGCCGGGCCGTTGTCAATACCGGCTGCACACAAGCGACCCCGCTTGTTCGCCAAGCGCGGGCAGCGACCCCCCGCGCCGGATCGACGGCCCTCCCATTCGGCGGACGACAGCAGCAAGATTAAAGCACACAAGCCGAACTCCCGATCGGCGGCCCCTTCAGTCGTGCAAATCGCATCGAAACCGGGTTACGATACGTCGGC
Source organism: Alphaproteobacteria bacterium (assembly GCA_022824105.1). Lineage (GTDB taxonomy): Bacteria > Pseudomonadota > Alphaproteobacteria > Bin95 > Bin95 > Bin95. The sequence goes on along the minus strand of JAJEAZ010000142.1, from coordinate 1,270 downwards.
ATCGGTGTGTTCCCCCGCAACCGGGCAAGTCGTTGTTGAAAACGAACTTTCTCGCATGTAGAGGCCCGACGCAGCGAAACGGACGAGAAATCCGGGTTAGGATGATGGCTTGGAACGGCGGGAACATGCACATAGTAGAAGGGGAGAAAGGTGCGCGATGTCCCATGTGAACATGAAATATCTGCGGACGTTTCTTGTGATGGTCGAGAAGAAGAGTTCCGCGAAAACCGCTCGCCGTCTCGACATTTCCCAAGAAAGCGTTCGGCTCCAGATCGGCAGGCTGGAGAGGGTCGTCGGTAAACGCCTGCTTCAAAGGCCGGTCCCGCCCAACCCGGAGGAAATGGGCCGCACGCAACTGACGGAGGACGGCCGCACATTCTTGCCGAAGGCAATTGCGGCTCTGCAGGCACATGACCGGATGTTTGACGACAAGTCGATCGGCCTCGACCCGCGTACGCAAGTGAGCACGCTGGCGACCGGCCTTCTGGAAAAGGCGCTGACTGCTTTGAGGCACGATCTGTCGGAGGAAGAAGCCGATCGTATCCACAAGACTTTGTTGGGGGGCAGCCGTCCCGACGGAACCTGACAGACGACCGCAGCCGCGTTGCGTGTGCGGCTCGAACTCGCCCGCGCCTTCTTCCTGAAACATGAGGACACGCTGGCGCGCCTGCATTTCGAGCAGGTGCTGGCGGGCGACGTGCCGCCTGCGGTTGCCGCCAACATCCAGCGCTTCCTGCGCGCCCGGCGGCGCTGGCAGGCGCATTCCTGGCGGTGGCGACCGAAGGCTCCTTCATGGAGCCGGCCGCGCGCCAGGGCGCTCGCGCAGCCGACCATCTCGTTGCGGATAGCCATCTTGGAGAAGACGGTCGGCGCGCGCCTGTTTGAGCGCGGCGGGCGCGGTAAAGTGCAGCTGACGCGGACCGGTCAGGGCCTGCTCCCGTATGCGCGGGAGGTGGTGGCGGCGCATAACCGCATGGTCAAATGGCACGACAGCCACCGCGGCTTCCGCCGGCTCTGGTGAAGGGAGAGGGGGACAAGCGACCGCGTGGCTTGGACGCTCCTCGGCGGCACGGTCGCCTTCCGCCTGCTGGCGGTTTCCCGGCTGCTCAGAGAGCCAGGCGAAGAAGAGTTGTATGCATCCGCCGAAGACCGCAGGGTGTCGAGGTCTGAGTTTGTCGGGGGTGCAGCTGATCGGGACAGATCAGGCGAGCTTGTCTGGCTATGCGGCGTGATCGTGCCGCTGGCTGTCCTGCCAGTTCCAGGGAAGAAG
>JAJEAZ010000101.1 GCA_022824105.1 Alphaproteobacteria bacterium | reverse complement strand
CCCGGCCGAAAGCGCGGCAGCGGCCGTGATCTCCGGCACGGCGGTCACCAGCGAGAGCACGGTCTCGATGCCTTCGCCGACCACGAGCGCAGCGTCGTCGGAAGGCGCGCCGAAGCGCACCGCGAGGCCGTGGATGCGGCCCAGCGCCTTGCGCGGCGCGGCGATGCCCGCCTTGGCGGGCGCGCGCGGATCGAGCCAGGTGCGCTGCACCCCGAGGATCGGGCCGCCTGCCCCGGACTCCGAGCCGGGGGTTGCGCCGGTGACGGCGGCGACCAGCGCCGGGAAGCGGCGCACCGACGAGCCTTCGCGGTAGCGAAGCGCGGGATGGAAGCGCAGCGCCGCGAAGCGGCATTGCAGAAGCCCGCGCGCGTGCAAGTAGCGCTCGGCGTGACTGCCGTCGATGGCGCGGCAGCGCCGCCACAGGCGGCGCGCCGCCTCGGTTGCGTCGTAAGGCGCGTCCGGGGCCCCCGGATCGCGGTCCGGGGCAGGCTCCAAGGCGAGGAAGCGCCGGGCCTCGTCGAGCGCCGCGCGCAGCGTCGGCGCGTTGATGCGGTAGCGGATGAGATCGAGCAGGTCGCCGTTCTGCCCCGTTGCGGCATCGGTGAACTTCCCGGGCGTGCCGGGTCCGCGCAGGCGGACGAAGAGCGAGCGTCCGCGAGCGCCGTCGAGGTCGCCCGCGACCCAGTAGCGGCCCTGCCGGCGGCCGTAGGGCAGATACTGCCGGCAGACCGCCTCGGCGCGCGCCGCAAGCGCGGCGGCGATGGCGGCGGCGGGCGACGGTTCGTGCTGCATGCTGACCTTCCTTCCGGTTCGTGCAGGACGCCCGGTACCGGCCGGCCTCCGCCTCCGGCCGGCGCTGCTCCGGCCCGGCGGCAAAAAAAGGGCCAGCGCCGAGGCGCCGGCCCAGTTGGGGAGGGAGGAAACGAGGGACGCGAAGCTCTCAGAACGGGATCTCCGAGTCCGCGGGATCGCCGCCGGCCGGCATGGCCCCGGTGTCGCCCGCCGCGTCCGGGCCGGGCTGCGCCGGCGCGCTCTTGCCGTTGGCGCCGTTCGGCTTGTCGAGGAACTGGACGCGGCCGCCGGGGACCAGCAGGATCTCGGTGGAGAACCGGTCGGAGTCCTCGCCGTCCTTGCGCCAGCGCCGGGTCTGCATCTTGCCCGCGACATAGACCAGCCGGCCCCTCTTCGCGTGCTTCTCCAGCATGTCGATCAGCCCGTCCTGGAAGGTGACGACCTTGTGCCACTCGGTCTTGTCGATCCGCTCGCCGCTGCCGCTCCTGTCGATGTAGCTCTCGTCGGTCGCCACGCTCAGGCTGGCCACGCGGCCCCCGGAGGCGAGATGGTTGACGGTGACGTCGGCGCCGAGGCGGCCGATGACTTCCGCGCGGTTGAGTCCGAAGCTCATGATCTTCTCCTTCATGGTCTGGATAATGACGATGGGTTCCGAACGACCGGAGGCCGGGCTCACGCCCCCGAACCCCCGACCGTTCAATCTCCTCAAGCCCTCCTCCGCCTCCCCTACGCCGGAGGGAGCGACGACGCCGGGTCCCAGGGCTCGGAGGGTGCAGGCTCCGCCAGGCCCGGTTCCAGCGCCGGCTCCGGGACGAGGTCCGCGAAGCCGTGTGCGGGATAGACCGCGCTGCGCTCCGGACAGCGGATCGCACGCTCGTCCTCGATCGTCTCGCGGACGGCCGCCGGGTCGATGCCCAGCTCGGCGAGCAGGTCGGGGCCGCATGGGGCGCCGAATTCGTGGTCGGGTTGGAACACGAGCGGGGTCTCCTCTGCCGTTGCCCTGTCCGGCAACCTGTGCCGGACGCCGATCCGGCATCGGCGCGGGGGACCCACTCCCTCCGCCCTGCCGGACACTCGCCCGGCAGGCACTCTTCTCTTCCTCTATGACGGATGGACGGCGCGGCGGATCGCGGCCAGGCGCTCGCAGACGGCACGCGGCGACATGGAGCCCAGATTGAACACCGGGATGCCGCGGGCCTGGGCGATGCGGATGGCCATCCCGGTTCCACCCTCAGAGCGACCCTGGGCCGACCACGCCACGCACGCATCGACCGGCCGATCCAGCGTCTCGCCCAGCAGTACCGCCGCGTTCCTGGCATGAAGCTTGCGGACGGCCGGCGAACACCGCTGCCACGCCGGATGCAGGGGCGCCGCGACCTCCATGCACGCCGCCAGCGCCGGCCCGGAGAGCACCCGGCAGTCCGTCCCCCGATGCCCGTTGTAGCCCCGCCACGGCAGCCAGATCGTCCGCTGCCCGGCCGGCGCTCCCTTGGCGAACGCGCTGTCGGCCCCGTCCGCCCCGCCGCTGGACAGATGCCAGCCGGTCCGGGCCAGCCACGCCGCGATTACTCCCATGTCGTCCAGTACGGCCGCCGGCGTCGCCCGCGCCCCGATCCCCGCATATCGCAATGTCGCCATGTCCGATCTCCCCGGTTGCGACTGCCGCGACTCCCTCCGGTCCAGCGGCTTCACTCCCGGAACGCTGTTCTCAAACTCTGTAGCGCATGCGGTCCGGCCCCGCTTGAACGCCGCCCGCGTTTGATGCATCGCTACGGCATGGAAGAGAGGGGATGGATCGGCCGTCACGGGTTCTGGCCGCTGGCGCTGCTCTGGCTGCCGGCCGGGATCGCCCTGCAGGCGTCGGCCCGGTTCGGGCCGGACGCGGTCGCGGCGGGGCGGCTGGGACCGTGGCTCGCGACGATGGCGATGGAAGGGTTGTCGCTGGCGCTGTTCGTACCATGCGGTCTGCCGCTGCCTGCCCCGGACCCCGATCCGGGGCGCTCGGATGCCGGCGCCTCTAGCGGCTCGGCTACCGGCGCGGCGCCTGGACCGCAGGCGTCGCGCTCGGCGCGGCGACGGCGGTGGTGACGCTGTTCGCGGGCCTGCTCGGGCCGGTGGCGATCCCCGGATCGGGGTCCGGGGCAGGCGCGGTCTGCGCCGTCCTGCTCAGCCTGCCGGTCTGGCTCGCCTGGCGGTGGCTTGCGCGGCCCCGGATCGGAGTCCGGGGCAGGCGCGGCTGACCGCGGCCGGCGCCGGGCCGGCTGCGCAGCAGGGAAGACGGCGTAATGCGCGTCAGGCGCCAGGTAAAACCGTCTCGGAGTCGGCGATCCGCAGTTTGCCACCGCCGGCGGAGCGCGGTTGGCGGATGACGACGTCGACGTTGCGGCCCAGCGCCGTCAGCAGCCGCACCGGGCTCTCCAGCAAATACTCCC
>JAJEAZ010000478.1 GCA_022824105.1 Alphaproteobacteria bacterium | reverse complement strand
CGAGGCGCTCCTGCGCCCGCCGCAGCTCCTCGGCTGCGAGCGGACGCCGTTCCTGTTCGTGATCTTCTCGGCCACGTTCCTGACGGTCGCGGTCTTCGGCGTCACGTTTCCGGGTCTCGTCGCCGGCATCATGCTCGCTGCTGCGGGCGTCATGGTTCTCCGCCGCATCGCGGCCTACGACCCTTACTGGTTCGCCGTGCAGTTCGCGGCGTCGCGATATCCCCGGCACATGCCGGACGTCCTCCCGGACACGACCATTCCGCGCGACCTGGCCTTCGTCGGCTACGATGAACCGCACTCCGACGTCGCCGTGCTCCTGGCGCGGGCTGCGGCCCTGGCGATCGTCGTACTGCCGGCCGGAGCGGCCTGGGCAATCTTCGGCCTCGTGCCCGCGCTGGGCGTTTTCGCGATCCTGGCCGCAACGTTGGCGCTCGTGATCTGGCGCTGCATGCCCCGCGCCCAAAAGACCTGACGTTCCTGACGAAGTGTCGGAACCGGCTCGGCAGGCGTTCGTTGACGGACTCATCGCCGCGACCTCCGCCAGCCCGCGGCGCGCGCCTCGGCCTCCGAACAGAACCAGCGTTCGCCCTTGCCCTCGGAGATGCGTGTGCGGTCGTACAGTGCCTGCCCCGGGAGATGATGGATGCGCTCGCCCGACGCGCTGACATTGCCCTTTATGGCGCAGTCCGAGCCCTGGCGAGGCGCGGGTGCGCGCGAGGTTCCGGCACCCTTCGCGCGCCGCCAGTCCCAAGGCGCTTCAAAGCGGCCCTGCCAGACGCCGAGACGGCGGGCGCGGGCGGCCTTCTCGTAACCGACATAGGCCGTGCCGTACTGCCGGTAGGCAAACGCGTGGCCCGCCGCGACCATCGAGCCGTTGAGGTCCACCCGGTTTCGGTAGCAGATGGCGATCTGGCGACCGTATCGGCCCCTCTCCAGGACCCGGCAGGCGACGGGCCCTCGGCCGATCAGGGCGGAAAGCGCCTTCGTCGCGACCTCGCCGCAGCGATAGGAACGGCCCGCGCCGTCCGTGCACGCCTGCGCGGTTTCCGGTGCGTCGATGCCGTGCAGGCGAATGCGCTGGCCCTGAATTTCGACGGTGTCCCCGTCGATTACGCGGGCCGGACCGGTCAGCACGTCCTGCGCTGCGGCCGGGCAGGCAAGGGCGAGCGCCGCAAGCACCACGCGAAAGGGCAGTTCCGGCCAGCCCGGCCATTTCGTTACCGTCATTGTTCGGTCTCCCGTTCAGCTTCTTCACATGCTCGCCGAGATCACGCCGCGTTCCGCGGCACGTGACCGGTCGGGCTGCGCGCGCTCCGGCGCAGGGTTCACGGCCCTGGAGATCCCGGCATGGATCGCGCGCCACGGCGCGGGCAGGGCGGTCGGCTCCGCGTGCAGGTCCCGGACGTTCCTGACGAGGCAGTCCCGGGCGCCGGCGCTTTTCACGGCGCCGACATGCGGGCCCTTGCCGCTGCAGATGTCCCGGATCTCGTCTTCCTGGAACCTGGCGTAGACGTCGCTCGCCATCCGCATCCGGTCGCACTTCTCGAGCGGCTCGGCTTGCCGGGAGAGCTTGTCGACGAGCTGCATCCTGTCGCGGCGGATCCGGGTCGCCGCCTGCACCCGGCCGTACCGGAGGCCGGTCTCGAGCGCCCGCGCCACCTCGGCGTCCGGGGTGCCCTTCGTCGCGATCACGGCCTTCGCCACCGTGCGTTCGAGACTGTTCGGGCGCAGGACGTCCGGCGTCAGGCCTTCCAGGCCCTTCGCCAGCGCCTCCGCGTTTCTGGCCATCTGGTCCTGGCGGTGGAACTCGGCGCTGCCGACGTACCGGGCCCGGATCCGGTGCAGCAGGCCGCCGCCGGCCTCGCGGGCCGCGCCGACCCAGACGTCGGCCTCTGCACGCTTGCGGGCGGTTCTCCGCGCCTGCGCCTCGATCGCCTCCTCGGGCACGTCCGCGGCCTTCTCGACGACCTCGAGGAGATCGGCGATGCGCTTTCCGAGATCGCCCCAGCTCTCGCGCTGGTCCGGCGCGATCCGCTCGGAAGCCATGCAGGTGAGCTGCAGCAACTGGTCGGTGAGGCGGCGCTTCCGGAACCGGTCCGGCGTGTCCCTGTTCGGGTTCCCGGCGTCCGAAACCTCGTTCATGGCCGTTCCCCTTTCATGATCCCGGCAAAGCGCCTCTTCGCGTTCCGGCGTTGGCGGCTTCCGGGAACCGTCTCGCTCCATCTGATGCTCCGTCCGGACGTTCTCTCGGTACCAGTCCCTTCGCACCGCGTGCGCGGTGACGATGTTTCCTTCGAGCCATGCCCCGTGACCGTCGACGCTGACGACGCGGCGCCACGATCCGTCGGCCTGCCTGACATGGTCGCCCTTCCCGAGACGGACATCGTCCATGGCCGGAGTCCTTTCCCGGTTCTCGTTGCGGGACGCCTCGGCGTTCGGGTTGCAGGCCTCCCGGACGCTTTGCGGGACGCTCTCCGTCAGGAGATCGAACGCGGACCGTCCCAGGTCGTCCCTGGCCTCCGTGCCGGCCCCGGCCCCGAGCAGGGTCTCGATCGAGGCGGGATCTCCCTGGACCGCGGCCATGTGCAGCGGCGTCCATGACATGGCGTGGGGGACCCGAACGTTCGGATCCGCGCCGGCTTCGAGGAGCGCCTTCACGGCGGCGGATCGCCCGGCCTGCGCGGCCGTGTGGAGCGGGCGCCGGCCGTCCGGAAGGCGAGATTCGACGTTCGCGCCGTGCCTGGCCAGGACCGCGATCCTGTCGGCGTCGCCGGCACGCGCCGCGGCATGCAGCTCGATCCCGAGGGACAACGCTCGCGCCTCGCCGCGCTCGGCGCGTTCCTGGACCGTGTCCGGCGGTTGCCGTTCGACGCCGCTCATGACGGTCCCCGCCCTGTCAGCGGCGCGTTTCGGGAATGTCCGTGACCAGGTATCGGCGCCTCCGTGGCCGTGCAGGGAGGAGCAAGCGCCGCGAGGAAGGCGAGGGCAGGTGCCGCGCGAATTGGTGCGGAAACGGGCACCTGTTGGCAGTGCTTGCCGATCCGACTTATTATGCATATAAAAAGTGCATGGAGCTCGAATGGGACGCGGCGAAGCGGCAGAAGACGCTGCAGGCGCGCGGCCTGGATTTCGCGGACGTTGCGCAGATCGATTGGAACACGGCGATTGTCTTCGATGACGATCGGGAGGATTGCGGCGAGGAGCGCCACGTATGTCCGGGTCTCTTGCACGGGCAATGGGTCGTGGCGGCCTGCACGTTCCGGGGAGATGCGCTGCGCGTGATCTCGATGAGAAAAGCGAGCCGTCGAGAAAGGAGGATGATTCATGACCGGTACTGAAAGAGCGCCCCTGATTCGCGAGGACGGCGAGGTCCGTGAAATCACCGGAGAGGACATGAAGCATGCAATTCGCCTCGGCCGGCCACCGATGCCCGCCAGCCAGCGCAAGCAGCGCGTGACGATGATGCTCGACGGGGACATCCTTGTCCGCCTGAAGGCCGACGGC
>JAJEAZ010000419.1 GCA_022824105.1 Alphaproteobacteria bacterium | reverse complement strand
GGGCTCGACCCCGCCGCCGGCTTCAAGAAATGCGCGCGCGTCGTCGGCGACGTCATGGGCAAATACCATCCCCACGGCGACGCGGCGATCTACGACGCCATGGTGCGCCTCGCGCAGGAATTCGCCGTCCGCTACCCGCTGGTCGAGGGCCACGGTAATTTCGGCAATATCGACGGCGATAACGCCGCCGCCATGCGCTACACCGAGGCGCGGCTGACGGCGGTGGCCGAGGCGCTGCTGGAAGGCATCGACGAGGACGCCGTCGATTTCCGCGAGACCTATGACGGCGAGGGCCGCGAACCGGCGGTGCTGCCGGCGGCCTTCCCCAACCTGCTCGCCAACGGCGCGCAGGGCATTGCGGTCGGCATGGCGACCAACATCCCGCCGCACAATGCGGGCGAACTGGCCGCGGCCCTGCTGCACCTGATCCGCTGGCCGACGGCGAAGGACGAGAAGATCGCGCAACTCGTGCCGGGCCCGGACTTCCCCACGGGCGGGTGCCTGACCGAAGACCCCGCTGCCGTCGCCGAGGCCTACCGCACCGGGCGCGGCAGCCTGCGGGTGCGGGCGCGCTGGGAGGTGGAGAAGCTCGAACGCGGCAACTGGCGCGCGGTCGTCACCGAGATTCCCTACCAGGTGCAGAAGGCGCGGCTCCTGGAAAAGCTCGATGCCGCCATCGAATCCCGCAAGCTGCCGGCGGTCGAGCAGGTGATCGACGAGTCCGCCGAGGATGTGCGCATCCTGCTGGTGCCGCGCAACCGCTCGATCGACCCGAATGCGATGATGGAGCAGGCCTTCAGGCACTCGGAGCTGGAAATCCGCTTCGGCCTCAACCTGAACGTGCTGGATGCCGAGGGGCGCCCGCGGGTGATGTCGCTCCGGGAATGCCTGCTGGCCTTTCTGGACCACCGCATGGAGGTGCTGGAGCGGCGCACGCGCTACCGGCTGGAGCGGATCGCCCGGCGTCTGGAAGTGCTGGAAGCCTATCTCGCCGTCTATCTCAATCTCGACGAGGTGATCCGCATCGTGCGCGAGGAGGACGACCCGCGCGCCGAACTCTGCGCCAGCCTCGGCGTGAACGAGGCGCAGGCCGACGCCATCCTCGCCATGCGGCTTCGCGCCTTGCGCAGGCTGGAAGAGGCCGCCATCCGCGAGGAGCATGCAAAGCTCACCGCCGAGCAGGCGGAGTGCCGCGCGCTGCTGGCCGACGAGAAGCTCCGGCGCCGGCGGCTCTCGGACGAAGTGAAGGAGATGCGCAGGCGCTTCGGCTCGGGCGAGGCCGGCGAACGGCGGACCCTCCTGGCCGAGGCGCCGGCTGCGAACGGCGCGGCGGACGCCTTCTCCATGCCGGGCGAGCCGGCGACCGTGCTGATATCGGAGATGGGCTGGGTGCGCGTGCTGAAGGGCCATATCGGCGCCGATACCGCGCCCCGCTACAAGGAAGGCGACCGCGAGGCCTGGCGGCTGGCCGTCGAAACCTCGGACCGGCTGCTGCTGTTCGCGGCTTCGGGCCGGGTCTTCACCGTCGCGGTGGACCGGCTGCCGGACGGCAGGGGCATGGGCCGGCCGCTGCGCCTCCATGTGGACATGGCGCTGGAAGACAGCATCGTGGCGATCCGCGCCGCGCGGCCCGACGGCCGCCTGCTGTTGGCGGCCGAAGACGGGCGCGGCTTCGTCGTGCGCGAGGAAGGCGTGACCGCGCAGACGCGGACCGGCAAGCAGGTGATGACCGGCAGGCTGAAGGCGGTCGTGGAAATCCGTCCCGGCGACGACAGCATCGCCGTGATCGGCAGGAACCGCCGCCTCCTGATCTTCCCGCTCGACCAGGCGCCGGAACTGACGCGCGGGCGCGGCGTGCGCCTGCAGCGCTATGAGCGCGGCGGGCTTGCGGACGCGGCGGCGCTGCGCATGGAGGACGGGCTCGTCTGGCGCATCGCCGCGCGCACGCGGCGCGAGACCGACCTCCGCACATGGCTCGGCCGGCGCGGCGGCGTCGGCCGCCTGCCGCCGCACGGCTTCCCGCGCAACAACCGCTTCACGCCGCGCGACCCGCCCGAAGACGAGGCGTAGCGCCGCCTCAGAGCGCCGGGCGCCTGTCCGCCCAGGGGCGCGCGGCCTCGAAGGCGGCGGCCGCCTGGAGCACGCCCAGATCGTCCAGCCGGCGCCCGACGACCTGGAGGCCGACCGGCAGCCCCGCCTCCGTGAACCCGCAGGGGATCGAGGCCGCCGGGTTGTGGGAGAGGTTGAAGGGGTAGCTGAACTGCGCCCATTGCAGCCAGTTCCACGGATGGTCGGGCCAGTGGGAGGGCGAGAGGCGCTCGGCGGGGAAGCCGGCGACGGAGACCGAGGGCGTGAGCAGGAAGTCGTACCCCTCGAAGAAGCGGTGGATCGCCTCGACATAGGCGAGCTTCCGCGCCCGCACGGCGAGATAGTCCTCCGCCCGGTAGCCCTGCCCGTCGCGGATGCAGGCGACGAGGCCGGGGTCCATCCGGTCCTCGAACTCCTCCAGCAGGCCGGCATAGCTGAGCTCGTGGACCGCCCAGAGGAAATGCTCGATCTCGACGCCGTCCGGCCCCCAGGCGGGCGAGACCTCCTCGACCTCGGCGCCCAGCTCCGCGATCGCGGAAACCGCATCCGCCACCAGCGCCGCCACCTCGTCATCGACGCGCGCATGGCCGAGATCGGGGCTCCAGGCGACCCGGGCGCCCCTGAGCCGCTCGCCTTCGCCGAGCAGCGCCGGATAGTCCGCCGGCGGGGCCTCCAGGCTGTAATGGTCGCGCGGATGCGGGCCCGCAATGACCCTGAGCATCAGCGCCGCGTCGGCCACGGTGCGGGTCATCGGCCCGATATGGGCCACCTGGTCCGTGTTGCCGACCGGATATTGAGCCACGCGCCCGTAGCTCGGCTTGATGCCGAAAATGCCGCAGAAATGGCTCGGCATGCGGATCGAGCCCGCGCCGTCGGAGCCTTGGTGGAGCGGACCGTAGCCCGCCGCCGCGCCCGCGCCCGCGCCGGCCGAGGAGGCGCCGGCGTTCATGCCGTGCGCCCAGGGATTGTGCGTGATGCCGGTGAGCGGGCTCTGGCTCACGCCCTTCCAGCCGAACTCGGAGGTCGTGGTCTTGCCGAGCGAGATGGCGCCCGCGGCCGCCAGCCGGTCCACGCAGGGCGCGCTCTCAGCCGGGACGTTGCCCTTCTCCGCGTGCGAACCGCGCTCGGTCGGGATGCCGGCCGTGTTGGTCAGGTCCTTGATCGTGACCGGCACGCCGTGAAGAGCCCCGAGCGCGTCGCCCGCCATGACCTTCGCCTCGGCCGCCTTCGCAGCGTCGCGCGCGCGGTCGGCGGTCAGGGTTGCGAAGGCGTTGATGCGCGGCTCCAGCCGCTCGATCCGGGCCAGCACCGTATCGACGATCTCGACGGGCGAGAGTTCGCGCGCGGCCACCATCGCCGCCAGCCGGGTCGCTGGCGTGAAACACAGGTCTTCTTCGTTCATCGGCCCTCTCCGGCCCCTCGGAATGTCGGTAGCGGCAGCCTAGCCCGGAATTCTCACGGCTGTCATGGGCAAGCGCGGCGTCTTGCGGACTGTATGCTAGTTTCGGCGCTGGCGAGGCCCGGGAGGACAGGGACATGGCAGAGGTTGCGACATTCGCGCCCGGCGGATACCGCTACATAAGGGGGCGGTTCCAGTATTCGGGCGGGGTCGCGGCGGAGCCCGGCTACCGGATCGAGCGGGTGCGCTTCCACCGGCTCGTGCCGCTGGAGGCGGGTTTCCGGCGGATCGAGGCCCATATGGAGGCGGCGGGGCGGCCGATGACGGCCTTCTGCGCCTGCGAGCTGCGCTCGCCCGGCCAGTTCTCGGAGGAGGGGTTCGTCGCCTTCAACCGGGCCTATGTGCAGACCCTGGAGCGCTGGGGCATTTTCCGCGACGAGGAGAACCCGGTCGCGCGCTCCAATGTCTGCCCGGAGGCGGACCCGCCCGCCGAGCCCGGCTTCCATGCCTTCTGCTACACGGTGCCGGACGACGGGGCAGGGCCCGGCACCTTCGTCATCGCCGGCTCCGGTGAGGCGCCGGAGGGGCCGGGGCAATACCGGGACCGCATCATCTGCCTCGGCGACACTTCGCCGGACGCCATGGCCGAGAAGGCGCGCTACGTGCTGGACACGATGGAAAGCCGCATGGCCGCGCTCGGCTTCGGCTGGGCGGATGCGACCGCGGCCCAAGTCTATACCGTCCACGAGATCCACGGCCTGTTCGGCCCGGAGATCGTGGCGCGCGGCGCCGCGCCGGACGGCGTCCAGTGGACTTATGCCCGCCCGCCGGTCGAGGGCCTCGCCTTCGAGATGGACGTGCGCGGCCTGCCCGTGGAGCGCGTGACGGCCTGACATATTGCAAGCATCCACATCAACATCACCATAATTGTGCGAATACATATTTCATGATACACATTTGCACATGAGGACCACGATAGATGTCAATGACGAGCTGCTGCGGGCCGTCAAGGTCTATGCGGCGGGAGAACGCATGAGCCTGAAGGCGGTGATCGAGCGCGCGCTTCGGGACTTTCTCGCAAGCCCCGCGAGCGCCCGCGCCACCGCGCCGCCGATCCCGGTGTTCAGGGGCGAGGGCGTGCAGCCGGGCGTGGACCTGACAGATGGTGCGGCGCTTCGGGACATCATGGATGCAGAGTCCTGACGTCAATGTACTCGTATCGGCTTTCCGGGCGGATTCCGAGCATCATGAAATCTGCCGGGAGTGGTTGATCCATGC
>JAJEAZ010000189.1 GCA_022824105.1 Alphaproteobacteria bacterium | reverse complement strand
GTCGCGCGTCATCGTCCACATGTAGCCGGTCTTGGTCTTCCCCCGGCCCGGGTCGAGCACCCGCACCGTGGTCTCGTCCAGCCCGAGGTTGTTCGACGTCTTCAGCTCCGCCTTCAGGCACTCGAACACGGGCCGCAGGTGGAACGATGCCTTGCCGACCCAGTCGGCCAGTGTCGAGCGGTGCAGGTCGACGCCTGAACGGGCGTAGATCTGCGATTGACGGTAGAGGGGAAGGTGGTCAGCGAACTTCGACACCAGCACGTGGGCGATCATGCCTTCGGTGGGCAGCGCCCCCTCGATGAGGTGCGCCGGCGCCAGCGCCTGGGTGACGCCTTCCTCGCACTTGCGGCAGGCGTACTTCGGGCGCACCGTGACGATGACCTGAAGCTTCGCCGGAACGACGTGAAGCCGCTCGGTGCGGTCCTCGCCGATCTTCGTCATCTCGCCGCAACCGCATGGGCACAGTGTGCTCTCGGGCTCGATCACGTCAAAGACCCGAGGCAGGTGCGCCGGCAGATGACCGATGTTGCGCTGCGCGGCCGGGCGCTTCGCACGCGGCGTCGGCGTGGTGCTCGCCGGGGCGTCGGCCTCGGCCTCGGCGAGCGCGCCTTCGAGCTCCTCGAAGGCGAGCAGGAGCTGGTCGGGATGGAGCTTCTCGGACTTCTTCCCGAACGTCGCGCGGCGCAACTCGCGCACCAGGTGTTCGAGTCGGCGGTTGCGGTGTTCGAGATTGCGGTTGCGCTCGGTGAGCGAGACGACCCTGGCGTGCAGGTCTTCGACGACCGCTTCGGGGCCTTGCTCTTGGAGTCGGCGGTTGCGGTCGGTGAGCGCGGCGACCTCGGCGCGAAGCGCCTCAACCGTCGCTTGCTGGCCTTCGACCAGCGCCCGCAGGGGCGGCGCAAGCGATGCGAGATCGACCGTGCCGGGGCTCGGTTCCATGACAGAATACTATCAAGGAATCAGCTACTTAGTAAAGAAAAGAGGTCAGAAAAAGGGGGCTGGACAGCCCCCCGACATCAGGCCGCCGCGAGCGGCCGGCGCACCCGTGGTCCCCACACCCGGCGCCAATCGAGCCCCTCGAACAACGCCTCGAACTGCGCCCGCGACAGGCGCATCACCCCATCGCGAACCGCCGGCCAAGCGAACCGGCCCTGCTCCAGACGCTTCGAAGCGAGCACCAGTCCGGTCCCGTCCCAATAAAGAACCTTGATCCGGTCGACGCGCTTGGGGCGGAACACGAACACGACGCCGGAATACGGGTCCAGACCGAGCTCGTGCTCGACCACCGCCACCAGCCCGTCATGGCCCTTGCGGAAATCCACCGGCCGCGTCGCCACCACGACCTTCAACCCCGAGCCGGCGACGATCATCGCAGCGCCCTCAGCGCAGAGGCGATCTCCGCGATCCGGCCCGCGCCGATATCGCCATCGAGGCGCACCGTCACCCCGCGCGCTTCGATCGAAACCGAACCGAGCAAACCCCAGTCCGGCTCTGGAGCCGGGTCTACCTCGAGCGGGGCGAAGGCCGGTTCGCGCTCAGGGCCGCACGCCACGGCAACCGGTTCGGCCTCCGGCCCCGTCGAGCACGGCACGGCGAGCTTGCCCTTGCGGGCAAGGGTGCGCCATGCCGACAACTGCTTGCGACTAAGCCCGTAGCGCTGTGCGATATCGCTCACCCGGTTCCCGGGCCAGAAGCTCTCGCGCACGATCTGCGCTTTCTGCTCCGCGCTCCAGCGCCGCCGCGGCCGGCGCTCGGCAGATACGTTGGGGTCCGGCCCCGCTTCGTCGGGTGGGTCGCCCAGCCGATCCCGATCGGCCAGGTCTCTTGGTTCAGAATCCTGCATCGGCTGACCCTCCTCGTGGAGAGGGTCATCGAACTCCACTCCTCACATATATGGTAGGTGGGGGAGCCGCACCGCTTACGCCTGAACCGTAATCAAGTCGGATGCAGATGGATTCGACCTGGGACGACGTGGAGCGTAGCGGTGACGGCCAGCCGAGAGTCGAACGGGAACGTCGGCGGGACTCGGTCATCCCTCGGCGGTCGCTATCGAATCCCAGACGGTGGGTAACGTCACGACCCGCGTTTCCAGCCGGTTACGGCGGCGAGACTCACGCGCAATCGTTTCCGCGAAGTCCGGTGCGATTCAGTCTCGGGGCAGCTTCCTTGGTGGCTCGATTCGAGCGAACTGCTACGCGGTTACAGCCATCCGCGCTTGCGAAACGCGGCAAGATCGACGCCGGGCGGTGCGAACCACCCGCCGGCGCCGTATCTGGCGCCGAGCTTGTACGCAGTCTCCTTGTTGCCGTAGGGGATTCGAAGCGGCGTACCCGCCCCGGCGTCCGGCCGGCCGCGGCGGGGAGTCCCCCGATTCGGCGCGCCGCGCTTTGCCCGTCGCCGCTTCGACGCGCTCGCTCGCGGCTCGCTTGCGGATGCGCTGCTTCCATCGGGCCCCGCATCCTCGCCCACGTCCCGTCTCGGTGCATGCCGGTCGAGAAACGCCCGGCAAACCGCCGCCGACTTCGTGTAGCCCGCCGGCGCCTTGATGCCCTTCCTCTTAGCGAGCGCGGCCGCGAATTTCCTCATCGCCGCCGTCGGCGGCCGCTGCGCCTCGCCCAACGCCTCGCCCGTGCCGATCGTGATGCCCTTCACGTCCGGCTGCGTGAGCCTGCCGATGATGCGCGTTGCGGCGTCGCACACCGCATCGATCGCGCCCTGCATCGGCTGCCTGCCCGTCAGCACGTCATCGAGCAGCCGTTCGAGCTCCGCCGTCACCCCCGGATCCACCAGCGCCGGATCGGCCCGCCCGAGCACCTCGAACAGGGCAAGCCCCTGGTCGGTCGGGACGATGTTCTGCCCGCGGGCGGTCAG
>JAJEAZ010000367.1 GCA_022824105.1 Alphaproteobacteria bacterium | reverse complement strand
TCCTGCTACAGCGCCACCAAGGGCGCGGTCTGCCTGTTCACCAAGTCGGCCGCGCTGGAGAGCGCCCGGCGCGGCTGGAACGTGCGCGTGAACTCGGTCCATCCCGGCATCATCGACACGCCGATCTGGGACCGGATGGCGGAGAGCGGCCCCTCGCCCTTCAACGACCCGACCGCCTCCACCGACCCCGTGCAGCGCGCCTCGGGCCGGGTGCCGGGCGGACGCCCAGGCGGCCCGGAGAATATCGCGGACGGCATCGTGTTCCTGCTTTCCGACAACGCCTCCTACATGACGGGATCGGAACTCGTCATCGACCACGGCATGACCGCCGGCTCCTGACAATCCGCCCCGGAAGGCCCGACCGCCCATGCGCATCCTGACCACCCTGCCGCAGAACGACCTGAACGAAGTGCCGGCCGCGGCAGCAGCGGCCGAGGCCGCCGGCTTCGACGGCGCGCTCACCATGGAGAACCGCCACGACCCGTTCCTGGCGCTCGGCGTCGCCGCGACGGCGACGAAAAAGCTCGCGCTCGGCACCGCCGTCGCCATCGCCTTTCCGCGCAGCCCGATGGTGGTGGCGAACGCCTGCTGGGACCTGCAGACCGCCTCGAAGGGCCGCTTCGCGCTCGGCATCGGGCCGCAGATCCGCCCGCACAACGAGAAGCGCTTCTCGGTGCCCTGGTCGGCGCCGGTGCCGCGGCTGCGCGAATATGTGCAGGCGCTCCGGGCGATCTGGCGAAGCTGGGAGACCGGCGACCGGCTGCGCTTCGAGGGCGAGCACTACACCTTCACCCTGATGACGCCGAACTTCACCCCGGCATCGACGGGCCAGCCCATGGTGCCGGTCACCCTGGCGGCGGTCGGCGACTATTCGCTGCGGCTTTCGGGCGAAGTGGCGGACGGGGTGCGGCTGCACGGCTTCTGCACCAGGCGCTACCTGGAGGATGTCTGCCTGCCGCGCATCGCCGAGGGCATGGCGCGGACGGGGCGCGCGCGGGAGCGCTTCGAGGTCACCGGCGGCGGCTTCATCGCCACCGGCGCGGACGACGAGGAGGTCGCGAAAGCCGTCGAGTGGGTGCGCTACCGCGTCGCCTTCTACGGCTCGACGCCGGGCTACTGGCCGGTGCTGGACCTGCACGGTCTGGGCGACCTCGGGCGCAAGCTCAACCGCATGACCAAGGAAGGCACCTGGGACCGGATCGCCGCCGAAGTCGATGACGACACGGTGCGCCTGTTCGCGGCCGTCGGCCGCCATGACGAGCTTGCCGGCGCCGTCGAGGACCGATTCGGCGGAGCGGCGGACGCCATCTACGCCAGCCTCTCCATGGACATGCGCCCAACGCTGCCGCCCGACCTGATCCAGGACATCCGCCGCCTGCCCACCGCCTTCAAGGGCTATGACACAGGCTGGTGACGCCGGCGCGGTTTCCGCCGGTCCCGCCGCCGGACAGGGCGGCCGGAGCCGGCGGCTTTCCCTCTCCTGGCTGCTGGCGCTCAGCTTCGGCTCGCTGATCGCGGTCTCGATCCTCGTGGTGCTCGGCTTCGCCGTCTATGGCGCGACGCGCAACACGGTGGACCTGCTGCGGGACCGGGCCGACCTCGGAATCGGGGTGCTGACGCGGGAGGTGGAGGGCCTGCTCGAATCGGCGGGCAACCAGGCGGGTTTCGTGGCGCGGGCGCTGGAGACCGGCGAGGCCGACCCCGAAAACCCGGAGCAGGTGACGGCGCTCCTGTTCGGCGCGATGGCGGCCGACCCGGCAATCGGCGCTCTCGCCTTTATGGGGGCCGACGGGCGGACGCTAATAGCCGAGAGAACGGAGACCCTGGCGAAGATACGAACCCCGGACTTCTCGAAGGACCGGGCGGCGCAGGCCGCGCTCCGCTACGGCCGGGCGAACCGGAACCCCGTCTGGGTGCCGCCGATCTACCGGCCGGACTACGATTCCTCGATCCTGACACTCCAGATTCCCATCTACAGGAACGACCGGTTCGTAGGCATGCTGGCGGCGGTGCTGGGCATGAAGGCGCTCTCCGAATTCCTTGAGCAGCTCGGCGCCGGAAGCGCGCCGAACACCTTCGTCCTTTACGGCAGGGAGAGGGTGCTGGCGCACCGGCTGATGGCGCCCGGCTATCCCGGCCTGTCGCTCAGCGCGCCGCTGCCGGCGCTCGCCGGCTTCGGGGACGCGGTCCTTGCGGACATGTGGAGGCCCGAGGCCATGCGCCCGGCCGCTATAAGGGCCCGGCCGCCCCTGATGAGCCATCTGGTGGAGGTGGACGGGAACACCTACCTGTTCCTCTACCGCGAGCTCGACGCCTACACGGCCACCCCGCTCATCGTCGGGGCCTATTTCGACACCGACGTGATGAGCGACGAGATAAACCGCCTGTTCAACTCGATCATCGTCGGCCTCGCCGCGCTCGCGCTCGCCGTCCTGCTGGCGCTCTTCATCGGCAGGCGGCTCTCGCGGCCCGTGCTGCGCCTTTCCTCGGTCGCGCGCCTCATCGGCGAATTGCGCCTCGACGATATCCGCGACCTGCCCCACAGCCGGGTGCGCGAA
>JAJEAZ010000185.1 GCA_022824105.1 Alphaproteobacteria bacterium | reverse complement strand
GGCGAATACCGGCATCGTCTATGTGAGCGACAGCATCGCCGACCGTCTGCCCGAGATCGTCGAGGCGCTCAAGGAAGACACCGGGATCGTCGATTGGGCGGGCACGGTCGGCATGGGCGTTTGCGGCACCGGCCGCGCCGCGTTCGGCCGGCCCGCAATCGCCGCGGCCGCCTTCGGGTTCCCGGACGACGCCGTGCGTCTCGTGCCCGGCATCAGGGAGGACACGGCCGAAGCGGGCGCGGGCCTCGCCGGCTGGGCCGCGGGACAGGCGCGCACGACGGCCTTGCTGCACGCCGACCCGCGCAACCGGAGCATGGCGGAGATCATCGCAGACCTTTCCGAGACGCTCGGCGCGTTCACAGTCGGCGGCATCGCATCCGCGGAAGGACCGACGGCGCAGCTCTCGGGCGCCGTCGAGGAAGGGGTGGTCTCGGGCCTGGTCTTCGGCGAGGCCGTCGGCGTCGTCTCGGGGCTCAGCCAGGGCTGCGCGCCCATCGGCCCCGCGCGCACGGTCACGCGCTCCCACAACAACCTCGTGCTGGAGATCGACGGCGAGCCCGCCTTCGACGTGCTCTGCAACGATCTCGGCCTCGACTCCGTCGCCCGCATCCGGGAGGTGGCGCACTGGCTGCATGCGGCGCGGCCGGTGCCGGGGTCTTCCGAGGCCGACTATCTGGTGCGCAACATTATCGGCCTCGACGCGCAGGACGGCATCGTCGCGCTCGGCGCGCTGATCGACCCCGGCGAGCGGCTGATGTTCGTGCGCCGCGACCCGGCGGCGGCCGAAGCGGACCTGCGCCGCATGCTGCAAAGCGTGAAAGCCCGCCTCTCGCGGCCGGCGCAGGGCGGCGTCTATGTCTCCTGCCTTGCGCGCGGCCCCCACATGTTCGGCGCCGAGGACGCCGAATTGCAGATCGTCCGGGAGGAACTCGGCGACCTGCCGCTCGCCGGCTTCTTCGCCAATGGCGAGTTCTCGGGCGGGCGAATCTACGGCTATACGGGCGTCATCACGCTGTTCGAGTAGCCGGGCGGACCTTGCGCCTCTTCGCCGCGATACTCCTGCCGGAGGATGTCCGGAGCGAGCTTGCCCGCCTCGCGGGCGGGTTGCCCGGCGCGCGCTGGTCGCCGGAGGAGAACTACCACCTGACCTTGCGCTTCATCGGCGAGGTGGACAACGGATACGCCGAGGAACTGGCCGAAGCGCTCAGCCATGTCGGCGGCGAGGAATTCGAGCTCGCCATCGAGTCGCTCGGCAGTTTCGGCGGTGCGCGGCCGCGGGCGGTCTGGGCGGGCATCGTTCCCTCCAAGCCGCTGACGGCGCTCAGGCGCCGCGTCGAGTCGGCGCTGGTGCGGGCCGGCCTCCCTCCGGAAGAGCGTAAATTCACCCCGCACATCACGCTTGCCCGCACGGCCGGCGCGCGTCCGGCCGCCGTTGCCGCCTGGCTGGAGGACCGCGGCGCTTTCCGCCTGCCGGGCTTCGCGGTGGAAGGCTTCTCGCTCATGTCGAGCCGGCTTGGCGGCGAGGCCCCCGTCTATCGCGAGGAGGTGCGCTACCCCTTCGGCGGCGAGGCGTTCGCGCCGTGAGCGCACGGCTTGCGGCGCTGCTGGCGGAGGTACGCGCCTGCACCCATTGCGCCGAGCACCTGCCGCTCGGCCCCCGCCCCGTGCTGCGCGCCGAAGCGACCGCGCGGCTGATGATCGTCGGCCAGGCGCCCGGCACGAAGGTCCATGCCAGCGGCGTGCCGTGGGACGACCCGAGCGGCAAGCGGCTGCGCGCCTGGCTCGGCCTTGCGCCGGAGGACTTCTACGATGCGAGCCGTGTCGCGATCCTGCCGATGGGCCTCTGCTATCCGGGCCGGTTGCCGCGCGGCGGCGACGCGCCGCCCCGGCCGGAATGCGCGCCGCTCTGGCACGACCGCCTGCGCGCCGAACTGCCTGCGGTCGAGTTCACCGTGCTCGCCGGAAGCTACGCCCAGGCCCGCTATCTCGGCGAGCGGCGCAAGCGGACCCTCGGCGAGACCGTGGCGGCGTGGCGGAGCTACCTGCCGGATTTCCTGCCGACTCCGCATCCGAGCTGGCGGGTGAACAACTGGCTGAAACTGAACCCGTGGTTCGAGGCGGAGGTGGTGCCGGAATTGCAGGCGCGCGTGGCCGCGCTCACTTCGCCGTCCAGCCCCCGTCCACCAGCAGGCTCGTGCCGGTAATCAGCGAGGACGCCGGCGAGGCGAGGAAGGCCACGGCGGCGGCCACCTCCGCCACCTCGCCGAGCCGCCCGAGCGGAATGCTGCCCAGCACGAATTCGCGGAACTCCCTGTTCTGCAGGAACGGTCCGGCAAGCGGCGTCTCGACAAAGGTGGGCCCCACCGTGTTCGCCCGGATGCGGTGGGGCGCAAGCTCGATGGCCATCGCCTTGGTCATGCCTTCGAGCGCGTGTTTGGTCGCGCAATAGACGGTGCGCTCGGGCCCGCCGACATGGCCCATCTGCGAGGACATGTTGACGATGGAGCCGCCCTCGCCCGCCTCCGCCATGCGCCGCGCGGCGGCCTGGGCCACGATGAACGCCGCCTTCACATTGAGCGCCAGCATGGCGTCGAGCACCGGTTCCTCGACGTCGAAGAAATGCTGCGGCCGGTTCCAGCCGGCATTGTTGACCAGCACGTCCACCCGCTCGAATTCCGAGAAGGCGCGGCGCACGGCATCGCTGTCGGTGACGTCCAGCGCCGCCGTTTCCGCGCTGCCGCCGTCCGCCCTTATCTCCGCCGCCAGGCTTTCCAGTTCGCCGCCGGAGCGCGCCGCCGCCACGACATGCGCGCCCAGCTCCGCCAACACCAGCGCACAACCCCGGCCGAGGCCGCGCCCGGCGCCCGTGACAACGGCCGTCTTGCCGTCCAGCCTGAGCGAGTCCGCAAAGCCCATGTCAGTCTCCGTCCAGTATGGCGACGGCCCGCGTCCAGCCGGCCGAGCCGCGATGCACCTTGACCGGGAAGCAGGCGACCTGGAAGCCGTCTGCCGGCAGGGCTTCGAGATTGCTGAGCTTCTCCAGGTGGCAATAGCCGATCTCGCGCCCGGCGCGGTGGCCTTCCCAGATCAGGCCGGCATCGCCCGTCTCCCGCACCCGTTCCCTCGTCCATGAGAAAGGCGCGTCCCAACTCCAGCCGTCGGTGCCGGTCACGCGCACGCCCCGCTCCAGCAGCCAGAGCGTCGCGGCCTTGCCCATGCCGCAGCCGGCATGAATGAAATCCTCCTCCCCGTAGCGCGCGCCCGCACGGGTGTTCACCAGCACGATCTCCAGCGGCTCGAGCGCATGGCCGATCCGGTCGAGCTCCGCCCGGACATCCTCCGGCTGCACCACATAGCCGTCCTCGAAATGGCGGAAATCGAGTTTTACGCCCGGCTGGAAACACCATTCCAGCGGCACTTCGTCGATCCGCCAGGAGGGCTCGCCGCCTTCCTTCAGCGCGTGGTTCATCGTCGAGAAGAAATGCCAGGGCGCGTCCAGATGCGTGCCGTTATGGGTGGAGATGCGGACCTTCTCGACGGCGGCGTATTCGCCGTCCGGCAGCGCGTCCACGCCGATGCCGAAATACTCGGCCATGGCGGGCGCGGTGTCGTGATGGTCGAGATAGTCGATCTCCGGCAGCATGTGCGGCGGATCGCTCGCAATGCCGGCCTTCAACGGGACGGAAATATCGACGATACGACGGCTCATGCCTGCCCTCCGCTTGCCGGGGCGCCTGCCCGCAACACCCCGGCAGTGTAATGCCGCCATCCGCCGCCCGAAACCGCCGGACCCGCAACCGGCCTTGCAACAGGAACGCCGCCGCGCGGCCCCTGCAAAGTGTCATGAATTGTCATGCGATGTCATGGCCGGGCGGGAATTCGATGCTGGCGA
Organism: Alphaproteobacteria bacterium; assembly: GCA_022824105.1. Classification (GTDB taxonomy): domain Bacteria; phylum Pseudomonadota; class Alphaproteobacteria; order Bin95; family Bin95; genus Bin95. The sequence goes on along the minus strand of JAJEAZ010000185.1, from coordinate 2,528 downwards.
ACCAGTCCTCGCCCTCGTCCCAGTCACCGTCCCGGCCCTCATCGTCCTCGTCCCCGTCCGGGTCGCGGAGCCGGAAGGCTTCTTCTTCCCGTTCGAGGCGGCTCTGCCTGCGCTCCTCGACCTCCTCCGGAGACCAGGGGTCGTAGATGTCGGCGTAGCCGTTGCGGCGCTGGTAGAGCCAGTCGTGCTCGGCCCCGTCGGCCCGGTCGTCGTCGATCCAGTCCGCATCTCCGGTCGGGTCGCGCCCGGCCCACGGGTAGTCCTCGTAGGTCTCCTCGGGCGGGTCGTCGGCCGGGGGCAGGTCGTTTGCCGGGACCGGTGCGGGCGGCTCGAAGCAGACGGGCAGGCGCATGCGTTCCTCGACGGCCCCGGCGAGCCTCAGGGCGGCCTCCTCATGCGCGGCTCCGTCGAAACCCTCCTGCCCCTCCATCGCCTCCCGCCTCGCATGGTGGCGTTCGAGCGCGCCCCGGGCCCGGTCGCGTCCGCAACGCACGGCCTCGGCAAGCGGCCCGGGCTCGGTGCCAACCTCCTGCGCCTCGCCCGCTTCGATCTCGCCCTGCTCGTCCTCGTGCGCCAGCGGCCAGAGACGGGCCCGGCTCCCCCCAACGGGCTTCACAAGCCCCGATATCTCCGCCTGGAAGCGCAGCACCCGCAGCATCATGTAGGCCGACCCGCTGGCGACGGCCGCATCCCAGGCTTGCTCCGAGCGGGCCAGCAGGATGCGGGCCTCGTCCCTCTCGGTGCGCTTCCAGGACAACCGGATGCGCCGCAGCCGCTCCACGATGTAGGGGCGTTCCAGCAGGGCGCAGCCGGTCTGGCGGGCGGAGCGCTCGGAGTAGCCGGCCTGCCTTGCGGCGTCTGCGGCATTGCCGGAGACGGCATAGTGTCGGCAGAAGGCCTCCTGGCGTGTGGACAGGGCAACGGTCGGGTCGATGATGGGCATGGTGTGCGGCTCCTTTCCCTGGCTCGCATTCGTCTTCGTTCGGCCGCCCCGGCGCCGGAGCGGCCCTGTTTCGCGCGTATCGCGGGGGCGTAGGCGCGCGGGCGCGGGCGGGTGTCGGCGCCGGCGCGGTTCGCGCACCTGATTGCGCGCGCGAGACGGCGCACGCACCTCGCCCGTCCGTTCCCGCCGGGGTGTTTTTCGCGGCCCCCGGCCATGCTTCTGCGCAGAAACGCCGAAAGGCGGCCCCGGAAGCCGCCCCTCTCTCTACTTTCATTCTACACCATATGGGGGAAAGTCAATCCCCTTCGGGAACATAAAATGAAATCACCGGATATTTTTCATTAAGGGCCGACGCACCCGGCCCCTCTTTCGTCACCCCGGACCCCGATCCGGGGCCCAGCCTCGGTCCTGGCGGCAGTTTCAGCGGTTGAGCCTGCTCTCCACCGGCGGCGGCGGGGGCGCGAATCAGGGTCCGGGATGACGACATGGGCCCCGGCTCGGGGGCCGGGGCGACGGTCGGGGGCGTGCGGGTGAACCGAATGGATCGGTCAGCCCGGCAGCGACCGGGCTATGTCCCTGGCCGCCGTCTCCGTTGCAAATATTGGAGATTATACCCGCGGTCGTTGACCGGAACCCATGACAGATTCGACGCCCGCCGCCCGATCTCTCCCTTCCGTCATGCCCGGACTTGTTCCGGGCATCCATGCGGCCGCCTGGCCGGATGGAAACGGTTGAGGGAGATGCCCGGAACAAGTCCGGGCATGACGAGAAGAAGACATGAGTCCCAAGTCGATGCCGCTGGTATTATATGCCAGCTTACCCGAACCAACGGATGGTGAAGAAGACCGGCATGGGCAGATTCGATGGCAAGGTCGTGCTGATCAGCGGCGGGGCCCGCGGACAGGGCGCGGCGGAGGCGCGAGCCTTTGCGGCAGAGGGCGCGGCAGTCGTTTTCGGCGATATTCTGGAGGAAGAAGGCGCGGCCGTTCAGGCCGGGATCGAGGCGTCGGGCGGCAATGCGGCCTACATGCATCTGGATGTGACGCAGGAGGACGACTGGCGCCGCGCCGTCGGCTCCGCGATGGATACGCACGGCCGGCTCGACATACTGGTGAACAATGCCGCGATCGTCATTGCCCGCGCGGCCATCGAGGATCGCACGGTGGAGGAGTGGGACCGGGTGCAGGCCGTGAATGCGCGCGGCGTCTTTCTCGGAACCAAGCACGCGATACCGGCGATGCGGGCGTCCGGCGGCGGTTCGATCGTCAATATCGTATCGGTGGCCGGCATCGGCCAGTCGACCCACCAGGAACCAGCCTATGCCGCCAGCAAGGGCGCGGTGCGGATATTCACCAAGGTGACGGCGGCGCAGCATGCCGGGGACGGCATCCGCTGCAACGCGGTGCTTCCCGGCCCGATAGACACCGAAATGCTGCGCAGCGCCTTGTCCGAGCCGGCAGTATTGGCCGAGCGCGTGTCCCGGGTCCCCATGGGACGCATCGGGACGATCGACGAGGTCGTCGCCGCAGTGCTGTTTCTTGCATCCGATGCCGCCTCCTACATGACCGGCGGCGAAATGGTGGTC
>JAJEAZ010000429.1 GCA_022824105.1 Alphaproteobacteria bacterium | reverse complement strand
GGCCCATCACGGCGGTGTCGACCACGCCGATCAGCGGCACCGAGACATTGGATATGACGATCGGCCCCGCCATGCGCCATATGCGGCGCGACAGGGCGGGACGGACGCCTAGCACGCACCGCTGTCCGGTTCAGCCATCGGGGCGAAGCCGATTGGGGGCCGGCCGGCTTTTCGGGGGCGCCCGGTCCCTCCCGTCCGCTCCCCTTCCATCATGCCCGAACGCCCCTTTCCGTCACCCCGAACGCCCCACTCCGTCATGCCCGGACTTGTTCCGGGCATCCATGCGGCCGTCCGGGAGAAACGGTGGAGGGAGATACCCGGAACAAGACCGGGCATGACGGAAAGAGGGCCGGGATACCGGGCGCCGATCCGTGTCCCGATCCCAAGGGACCCTTCGGAACCCCGTCGAATCCAAGCCATGCGCCCCGCCCGCGGGAGCTGAACCGGACAGCAGTGGACTTGTTCCGGGCATCCATTTCCGTCGCCGCAATGGCCCCGATGGAGATGCCCGGAACAAGTCCGGGCATGACGATATAGGGACGGGCATGACGGGAGGAGGGCCATGGCGGCGGGCGCGAGCCTTGCGGCCAGCATCGCCGCCAGTTCAGGGCGGGGATCGTTCACGGTCATGCGTGCCTCCTTCCAGGCAAAGGGCGGGACGGGATGTCCCTGTTTCGCGCGTCATCGCGCGGGCGCGGGTGCGCGGGTGCGGGCGGGCGTATCGCGGCGGCGCGGCTCGCGCGGCGGATTGCGCGCGCGAGACGGCAGACGCACCTCGCCCGTCACCTCCCGCCGGGGTCTTTTTCGCGGCCCCAGCCGCTCTCCTGCGCAGAAAAGCCGAAAGGCGGCCCCCGGGGAGCCGCCTCTCTCTACTTTCATTCTACACCATGCCGCCAAATGTCAAGCCCCGCCGGGAACAAAAATGAAACTATCGGGGAATTTTCATGGAATGCCGGCGACGGGAACCGGAGCGGAGCCGTTTCGGACTGCCCGGCATTCCGGGCCGGGGCCCAGCCTCGGTCCTGGCGGCAGTTGCAGCGGTTGAACCTGCCCTCCACCGGCTGCGGCGGCATCGGGAGCCATGGATGGACCCCGGACCGGGGTCCGGGGTGACGATATGGGCGGTAACCTCTCCATGAGTCTGAAGTCGATGCCGCTGGTATCAGACCGTCAGGGTGATGCCCCCAACCCGGCCTTCGTCGCGGACATCTTTCAGGAACGACCTGTCGCTCATTCCGTCGCGCGACTGCACCATGACGAATTCGGCTTCCCTGACCCGGTCGCCGAAGAAGAGGTAGGCGTCGTCGGGGTTGCACTGACCGGAGGTCCACACGAGCCCGTCGGCATCTGCGATATCCCGATGAACCGCCTGGGCCCAGGCGGCGGTCAGGCGATAGAAGGCCGGACTTGAGGAAATCAGTTCCGCCCGCGAAATGCCCCATTTGCCCAAAGTCGGATTGCGCAGCTCGACAAGCCGCAGGACGCGTCCAACGGCCAGCAGGGAATGCGAGCGCCTGTACACATCATCCAGCCGAACGGTCTTGCAGGCTGCATTTGCCGGGATGTCGTGGAAGATTGTCTCGTGGATCGCGGCGCGGACCGTGGCGCTTGCATACAGTGAGGGAACGGGATTTCCGTCTCTGTCCCTTACGGGAGCGAAGCGCGTCGGCCCGCCCTGGCCCGGATTGAACTCCGCGGCCCGATAGGCCGACAGATGAACGCGGTGCAGGATCGTACCCTGAGGCAGGAGGGCATATTGCGGCGCCGTCAGCGGCGACGGCGGACTCGGGATCGACATGAATCAGCCTGCGGCGGGCTCCCGCATCCGTTCCGCGGCCTCCAGCAAACGGTCTTCGTCGTCCAGCGCTTCCTGCGGCGCCCGTCCGTCGAGCCAGCCGTTGCCCGACCGGAACCAGAAGGCGGTCTGCCAGGGCGTCATATCGTCCGGCAGGCGCTTCAGCGCCTTGCCGATGACCGGCAGAGGCAGCCCGTCGGCAAATTGGAAACAGGGGTAAAGCAGGACACGACCGCCGCGGACGGCGAAAATGCGTCTCTCCCGCTTCCACCGCGACGCCGGTTCGCTCGGGTTGCCCGGCTTGGGTCCGGGCAGGAGCGCGCGGATACGGGCAGCGGTCCAGGCCGGGACCTCCCGCATGTAGCGCGCACGCAGTTCGGCATTGTCCTGCTCGATCTCCCGGTCGGTTTCGGCGCGCTCCTCGCCTGCCAGAAAAAGATCGACCAGGGTTTCGATATTGCGCTCGGTCATCTCCCGGCCGTGGTGTTCGGCGATGCGCCCGGCGGTTGTCGCAACGCGGCGAATCAGGGCCGCCTGCCGGTCGGACCGCGCGCCGATCACGACCCAGCGCTTGAGCGAATCCCCGCCCCGGCCGCCTTCCATCGATCCGAACCTGCCGCGCAGGCCGGCCGGCAGCCGTTCGACATCCTCCGATGTCAGTTCCAGCGCCGGCGGCGACTTCGCCGAATCGGCCATCACAATCAGCCTTTCGTGATTTTCAATAGAATACTCACCATCGTGAAATTCTACAACAGGAGAACATTCGGCATGAGAGGCCGACGCCCGGCGGAACCTGCCGCGACAGGGCCTCATACCAGCGGTCGTTGACCGGAACCGATGGCGAAGCCACCTCCACCGTCGCCCCGGCCCCCGAGCCGGGCCCATCCCTGACCCGCGCCACCGCTGCAGCCGGTGGAGGACAGGCTCAGCCGCCGAAGCTGCCGCGAGGACCGAGGCTGGGCCCCGGCTCGGGGGCCGGGGCGACGATATGGGCCGCAGTCTTCACATGAGTCCGAAGTCGATGCCGCTGGTATCAGATGCGGGTCGAGAGCGCGATGGCGAGCTTCGAGGCGGTGTTTACGGCGCGGTAGAGCAGGCCGTAGGCGGGCGCCTGTTCCGCCCCGGCGTCGAGGGCCGTGTCGCGGTGCTCCAGCTCCTCGGCCCGGAACTCCCCGATGGCGGCCGCCAGCTCCGGCTCCTCGCCCTCCAGCGCTTCTAGCTGGCCTGCATAATGTTCGTCGATGGCCTCTTCAACCGCGACGGTGCAGGCCATGGCGGCGCGCTCCCCCATGGCCGCGGTCGCCGCGCCGAGCGCGAAACCGAGAACGTGCCAGAGCGGCTGCAGGGCCGTCGGCCGGACGCGCCGCCCGGCAAGCTCGGCTTCGAAATAGGCAAGATGGCGGGCCTCCTGACGCGCCATGTGCCGGAGCGCCGGCCCTGCCGGCCCCCGTCCGAGCACGGCAAGCTGGCCTTCATAGATGCGCCGTGCGCCGTATTCGCCCGCATGGTTGACGCGGACCATCGCTTCAACGCGCGCTTTCAGCGGCGGGTCCCCGGGGAGGCGCTTCATGCCGCCATGCTCCTTCCGGCAAGGATCGTGCGCCGGAGCGCGCCGGCCGCCAGCCCCGCCAGCCCCAGCGAGAGCAGCCCGTTCCAGGCCGCCATGGAAAGGCCGAGGAACGACCACGCCACCTCGTCGCAGCGCGCCGGGGCGGCGTTCAGCAGCCGTTCGCGCAACTCGGCGACCGTCTGCGCCGGCGGGCCGCCGGCGCAGGCTTCCAGGCCCGGCCACCATTGCTGCTCGACCCCGACATGGTAGCCGGCGAGGCCCGCGCCCGCGAGCGCCGCCAGCCCCGCCAGCGCCAGAAAAGCCGCGGCGGCCGAACCGCGAAGGCCGAGCGACAGCGCCGCAAGCAGCACGGTCGCGACATGCGGCCAACGCTGCCAGACGCAAAGCGGGCACGGCTCAAGACCTCCCAGATGCTGGAAGGCAAAGGCCGCCGCAAGCGCCGCCAGGCTGCCGGCGGCCAGAGCCGCAGGATGGAGCAGGAACCGCATCAGAGCACCTTCAGCAGCAGGAACCCTGCCACGAGCAGGACCACGAAGGCGAGCGTCAACGCTCCCAGCCGTCGCTCGATGAAGGCCCTGAGCGGCTCGCCGAAGCGCCAGAGAAGCGCGGCCACGATGAAAAAGCGCAGCCCCCGGCCGGCGGCCGAGGCCAGAATGAAGGTGCCGAGATCGGTGCCGGCAACGCCGCTGGCGATGGTGAAGACCTTGTAGGGGATGGGCGAAAAGGCGGCGGTGAAGACAATGAGTCCGCCATGGGCATTGTAGAGCGCCTGCGCTTCCGCGAACGCCTCGCCATAGTCGTAGAACCGGAGCAGCGGCGCGCCCACGGCCTCGAAGAGGAAGGCGCCGATGCCGTAGCCCGCCACGCCGCCTGCGACGGACGCGACCGTACAGATGGCCGCATAGCGCCATGCGCGCCCGGGCGCCGCCAGCACCATCGGAATGAGCAGGGCGTCCACCGGCACCGGGAACGCGACGCTCTCCGCAACGGCGACCGCCGCAAGCAGCCAGACCGCAGCCGGATGCCCGGCGAGGCGCATGGTTCCGTCGTAAAGGCGGCGCAGCATGATGCCGGCCCAAATAGCCGCGCCGCGCCGGCCCGGCAATGCGGCGGCCCGGAGGACCGGGGCGGTTCACATCGGCTGCAGTCCGGTTCAGCGCGCCGCGCCGACGATGGAGGCCGGCGAGCGGTAGCCTGCGGTGATATGGCTCTCGATCCAGGACGAGTCATCGTCGCGGGGCAGCACGAGGGCGGGGGCGCCCTTGCAGCTGAGCCGGTAGAGCAGCCGCGCGTCGTCCGCCTTGTCGATTCCGATCTTGATCGGCGGCGAGTTGTGCAGGCTCATATAGTTGTTCCAGATGGTGACGTCGCCCGCCGCGTGCAGGTGGTCGTAGCGGAATTGCGGCTGCAGCACGTGTTTTTCGAGGCCGTCCAGAAAGGCGCGGGAGGCCTCCGGCGTCATGCCGTCGACCTCGATCGGAGGCCGGATTCCCGGCCGCGAAGCCCAGACCGGGCTATGCAGGGACTTGACGCCGGAACGCGGGTCCGTGCGCACGAGTTCCGTCAGCCAGCCTTCGTCGCCCGCGTTCAGGCGGCGGCGGACCCGGAGCGCTTCGAGCCTTGCCTGTTCTTCCGGCGGCAGGGCGGCGAACGCGGCCGCGGTATCGGCAAAGGCGGTCTCCCCGTTCAGCGGCAGGCGCTTGCGGAGCGCCATGAGCTCTTCGTCGGAATCGGGGTGGTAGGGCGCCGGACCCGTATCTGCCGGCGGTTCGACCCATTGTCCGTTGGGCGCTTCCCGCGCCACCGGCACGTGATGGACGAGGAACATCGACACATAGATGGGCAGCGGCTCATATTCGATGTCGGTGTGCCATGAGCCGCCATTCTTCAGCGTGGGCGCGTCGCTCACCCCGTCGCCGAGCAGGTTCGTCGCCACCAGCACCGCCGGCGACTCGTGCGGCAGGCATTCGACCTGTCCGGGCAGGGTGGCGTCGGCGGCGGCGGCCTTCCGCTCCGCGTAGGGCACATAGGCGATGGCGCCGTCGCTGGGGCCGTCCTGCTGCGCCGGCTTGCCGCCGCGCAGGAAGTTGGAGGGATGCGCGACCGGCGCCCCCCAGTGATTCGCGAAGCGCTCGAACGCCGCGAGCGAAAACCGGTCGAGGTCCTGTCCGGCAAGCGTCATCAGCCGGCAGTGGCTGAGCGTGTCCAGCAGGAGTTCCACCTGCGCCGGGCGCAGCGGGAGGCTGAGGTCGATGCCGGAGATGCGCGCGCCCATGCCGCTGGCGGCAAGCGGGCGTTCGACTGCGACCTGCCCGCCGAACGCGGCCGCGAACCGGTCTTCCAGGTCCTCCGGCGCGGTATTCAATGGGAACTTCTGCATGTCGGTCTCTCTCCGGTTTGGAAGGCTTCGGCCCAACGGCGCCGCGTTTGTCCTACTATGCGCCATATAAGCACATAAGACCGGAGGCGCGCCCTCATGCTGAAAATCTACCACGCCCCGCAGACCCGCGGCTTTCGCGTCATCTGGGTATGCGAGGAACTGTCCGTCCCCTACGAGATCGTGCCGGTGAACTTCGCCGCCGCGTATCGCGCGACGCCGGAATGGCGGGCGCTCAACCCGGTCGGCAAGGTGCCGGTCATGGCCGACGGCGACACGGTCATGTTCGAGTCCTGCGCCATGATGCACTACATCCTGGACCGCTATGGCGACGGCCGGCTGCAGCCGGCCAGGGACGACCCCGGCTATGCGCATTATCTGCAATGGAGCTGGTTCGCGGAGGCGACCTTCGCCCGGCC
>JAJEAZ010000394.1 GCA_022824105.1 Alphaproteobacteria bacterium | reverse complement strand
GAGGCCGGCGATGTCGGCGAGCCTCTGGGCGAACCAGTCATTGGCGCTCATCGCCCCGTCTATGCGGAGCAGCGCGGGTTCGAGGCCGTCTGCGGCGGCGGCGTCCAGCAGGTCGGCGGTCTGGTGCGCGGCGGCTTCGAGCGCGGCGCGGGCAAGCTCGGCCGGCCCCGTGTCGCGCGTCAGGCCGAAGATCGCGCCGCGCGCCTGCGCATCCCACCAGGGCGCGCCCAGCCCGACGAAGGCCGGCACCATGACGACGCCGCTCTCGCCTGCATCCCGCGCCAGCGCCTCGGTTTCCGCCGCGCTGGCGATGACGCCCAGCCCGTCGCGCAGCCATTGCACCGCCGCGCCCGCGACGAACACCGCGCCTTCGAGCGCGTAGGTCGTCCGGCCGTCGAGTTCGAGCGCGATGGTGGTGAGCAGGCGGTGCCGGGAGGCCGCGGGCTCCCCGCCGGTATGCGCCAGCAGGAAGCAGCCGGTGCCGTAGGTGCTCTTGACGTCGCCCGCTTCCAGGCAGCCCTGGCCGAGGGTCGCCGCCTGCTGGTCGCCCGCCATGCCGGCAATCGGCACCGGCGCGCCCAGAATGTCGGTCACGCCGAAGTCGTCGGCATTGCCGCGCACCTCCGGCAGCACCGACTCGGGTACGCGGAAGAGTTCGAGCAGCTCCGGGCTCCAGGCGCGCTTGCGGATGTCGAAGAGGCTGGTGCGAGAGGCATTGGTGGCGTCGGTGGCGTGGACGCGCCCGCCGGTCAGCCGCCAGGTGAGGAAGCTGTCCACCGTGCCGAAAGCGAGGTCGCGGCGCTCGCGTGCGCCGGGCAGCTCGTCCAGCAGCCAGGCGAGCTTGGTCGCCGAGAAATAGGGGTCGATCAGGAGACCGCTCCGCTCCGCAACGAGCGGCTCCAGCCCGTCGGCGCGGAGCCGGTCGCATTCCGGGGCCGTGCGCCGGTCCTGCCAGACGATGGCGTTGTGCAGGCAGGCGCCGCTTTCCCGGTCCCACAGCAGCACCGTCTCGCGCTGGTTGGCGATGCCGATGGCGGCAGGCAGGTCGCCGCCGGCGGCCTCGCGCAGCACGGCCACGCTTGCCGACCAAATCTCCTCCGGGTCGTGCTCCACCCAACCGTCGGCGGGGTAGATCTGGCGCAGTACGCGCCGGGCGGTCCGGAGCGGCGCGCCGGCGGCGTCGAACAGGATCGCGCGGGTCGAGGTCGTGCCCTGGTCGAGCGCGAGCAGCAGCGGGGCGGAGGCCATGGGGCTATGCTATGGAAGCTTGCCTGCGCTCTGCAACCGCATGAAAGGCCGCAACCCATGCCGCGTTTCGCCGCCAATCTCTCGATGCTCTTCACCGAGCACGGGTTCCTGGACCGCTTCGACGCCGCCGCCAGGGTCGGCTTCAGGGCGGTCGAGTTCCTGTTCCCCTACGACTTCGCGCCGGAGGAGGTGGCGAGGGCGAAAGCGGATGCCGGGGTCGAGGTGGTGCTGTTCAACATGCCGCCGGGCGACTGGGAGGCGGGCGAGCGCGGGCTGGCGGCCGTGCCGGGGCGCGAGGCGGCGTTCGCGGACGCGCTGGAAACGGCGGCGGCATGGGCCGGCGTGCTGGACAGCCCGCGCGTGCATGTCATGGCCGGCATTCCGGGCGAGGACGCCGAGGCGGAGGCGGTCTATGTGGCGAACCTGAAGCGCGCCGCCGCCCGGCTGGACACGCGCCATGTCTCCATCGAGCCGATCAACCGGCGGGACATTCCGGGCTTCTTCCTCAACCGGCAGGACGAGGCGCACCGCATCCGCGCCGCCGTCGGGGCGGAGACGGTCAAGGTGCAGATGGACCTCTACCACTGCCAGATCGTCGAGGGCGATGTCGCCATGCGGCTTCGCGAGTGGTTGCCGGGCGGCGGCGTCGGCCACATGCAGATCGCCGGCGCGCCCGAGCGCCACGAACCCTCCGTCGGCGAGATGCACTACCCCTATCTGTTCAGGCTGATCGACGAACTCGGCTATGAAGGCTGGATCGGCTGCGAATACCGCCCGCGCGCCGGCACCGTCGAAGGGTTCGGCTGGGCCAAGGCCTACGGGATCGGGTGAACGGCGGCCACCAGCTATCCGCCTCCCGGGGCGGCGACTACTCCGCCGGGGCTGCGGGCCCCATGCGCAGGATCAGCGCCTTCAGCGCATCCGTCTGCACATCGAGCCTGCGGTTCTGCGCATCGAATCCGGCAATCTGCGCGTCGAGCCTGCGGTTCTGCATATCGAATCCGGCAATCTGCGCGTCGAGCCTGCGGTTCTGCGCCGTGAGCGCCTCCATGACTTCTTCATGTCTAAGGCGCTCCCTTTCCACTGCGGTCTCGTTGCGCCGTAGGTCCGCTTCCTCCGCCGCCTTCCGGTCGCGGGCGCGTTCGTCGGAGGATCGGCGCATTTCCCTTATGCCATGCCAGACCAGGAAGCAGGTCGTGGCGCCGACGCCGGCGGTAACGACGGCGATGGCGACGGTCGCCCAGGCGGTCAGTTCGGCGGGACTCACAGGCTTCAGCCTCCGGCGAGCAGCGGTCTTCCCACTATAGCACCGATCCCGACCGGAGGTTCAGTCGAGCAGCACCCTTGGCAGCCAGAGCGCGATGTCGGGCCATGCGATCACGAAGCCGAGGCCGATGAGCTGCAGGCACACGAACGGGATGATGCCCCGGTAGATCGAGGTCAGCTGCACCTCCGGCGGCGCCACGCCCTTCATGTAGAACAGCGCGAAGCCGAAGGGCGGCGTCAGGAAGGAGGTCTGGAGGTTGACCGCCACCAGCAGCGCAAACCAGTAGATCTTCTCAGCCTCAATAACATGGGTCCCGAAATCGAGTTCCTGAATGATCGGCGTGAAGACCGGTAGTACAATGAGCGTGATTTCCAGGAAGTCGAAGAAGAACCCGAGGAAGAAGACCGTCCCCATCAGAATGAAGAGCAATCCCCAGCTGCCGAGGCCGAGCGAGAAGATCAGGTGCTCCACCACATCGTCGCCGCCGAGTGAGCGGAACACGTAGGAGAAGGCGGTCGCGCCGATGAAGACGAAGAAGATCATCGCCACTGTGAGCGAGGTGCGGTTCAGCACGTCGCCCAGCGCTTCGATGGTGAGGTTGCGGTTGATGAACGCGAGCAGGGTCGCGCCGAACGCGCCGACCGCCGCCGCCTCGGACGGTGTGGCCCAGCCGGCGATGATCGACCCCAGGACCAGCACGATCAGGAACACGGGCGGGATGAAGCCCCGCAGCACCATGATGCCCAGTTCGCCCATGCTGCCGGGGCCGCGTTCGTCCGGCAGCGGCGGACCCAACTGCGGCCAGATCATGGTGAGCAGCATGATGTAAACGAAATAGAGCCCGGAGAGCAGCAGGCCGGGAAACACCGCCGCCACGAACAGGTTGCCGACCGAAATCGACAGCAGGTCCGCCATGATGACGAGCATGATGCTCGGCGGGATCAGGATGCCGAGCGTGCTGGCGGCGGCGATCGTGCCGGTGGCGAGTTCGGGGTTGTATCTGCGCTCCAGCATGATCGGCAGCGCCATGAGGGTGATCATCACCACAGAAGCGCCGATAATGCCGGTGCTGGCCGCCATGATGGTGCCCATGACGGTAACGCCGAGGGCGAGGCCGCCGGGGACGCGGCGCAGCAACACCTGGAGGCAGTGCAGGAGGTCATGGGCGACGCCCGAGCGCTCCAGCATGGTGCCCATGAAGACGAACAGCGGCACCGCGACCAGAACGAGGTTTTCCGCCGCTCCGCCCCAGACGCGCGGCAGGATGTTGAAGAACTCGATGGGCGCGAACACATCCAGAGCGGTGCCGATCAGGCCGAATGCGAGCGAGGCGCCGCCGAGCGCAAACGCGACCGGAAAGCCGGTGAACAACAGGCAGCCCAGCCCGATGAACATGTAGATCGCGATATATTCCTGGAGGTGCCAATAGATTTCCTGCCACATGGTTCAGCGGTCCTCCGCCTGCGCACCGCCCGAAGCGATTACGACCCGTTCGGTCATCGGTTCCTGCACGGTAAGCAGGGGCACATTCAGCCCGGGCGGCCCGAACAGGTAGGCGGTCTTGCGCAGCCAGACGCTGATACCGGCGAGCAGGGCGAAGACGAACCCGAGGAACAGGATGCCCTTGATGATCCAGCGGTTGCTGAGACCGACGAGGGAATAGGAAATCTCGTTCTGGATATATGACTTGTAGGCGAAATCCCAGGAAAACCAGATCAGCACGCAGCAATAGGGGATCATGGCGATGGTTACGCCGATCCACTCGATCCACGCCTGCTTGCGGATCGGCAGGCGCTCACGAATCACATCCACCCGGACATGGCTGTTCGCCACATAGCCGTAACCGAGCGCGGAAGCGAACAGCGCGGTGTGGAAATGCCACTCCCACTCCTGGAGCACGGTCGATTCGAGTTGGTCGCCCAGCGTCTCGATGATCCATATCTGGAACGTGGTGAACTTGCGTGTCACGACATCCCACATCGTCACGACGATCAACGGGATGATGGCGATTGAGCCCAGCCTGCCGACAAAGGACACGATCTTGTTCAGCCGGTCGCTGATCTGCACGAGCTTTTCCATCGGATTCGCCCGCAACCTCCCTGGAAATCCCCGAATGCCGAAACCGGCTCTCGGGCAACCTGCCGGAACGGGGGCCGGCAGGCAAGAGAAGCCGCCGGGGCGGGTTCAGCCCCACCCCGGCGGCGAGTCGGCCCTTTGCAGGACCGGTTAGCTAGTCGGCTCGACGGTCAGTCGAGATAGCCGTGTTCCTTCCAGATCGCGTATTTGTCGCGGAAGGCCTGGTAGGAAGCATGGAACTTGGCGAAGATCGGGTCGGCTGCGTTCTCCTCAGCCACGACCTCGTCCCAGGCCTTGGAGAGCTTGGCGAGATCGTCGTCGCTCCAGCGCACGCTCTCGACGCCCTTTTCCTGCAGCTTCAGCATCGCCTCGAACTGGAAGGCCTCGGAGCGCACGAACGACCAGGTGATCGACGCATCGCACGCATGGCGGATAACCGCCTGATGCTGGTCCGACAGGCCTTCGAACGCCGACTTCTTCATCAGCAGCTCGCCGATCGACGACTGCTGGTGCCAGCCCGGGAAGTAGTTGAACTTCGCGATCTGGTAGAAGCCGAGATCGAGGTCGATCGACGGCATGGAGAATTCGGTCGCGTCGATGACGCCGCGCTCGAGCGCGGGATATATGTCCGCGCCGGCCAGAAGCTGCGTGGAGACGCCGAGCTTGGTCATCACCTTCGCGCCCAGACCGAAGAAGCGCATCTTCTTGCCCTTCAGGTCGTCGATCGAGTTCAGCTTGGAGCGGAACCAGCCGGAGGTCTCCGGAGCGATCGCCGCGCAATGCAGGCCGAGCAGGTCATGTTTGGCATACAGCTCGTTGTAGAGTTCGTCGCCGCCGCCATAGTTCATCCAGGCCAGCAATTCGCCGGCGCGAGGCCCGAACGGCACCGCGGTGAAGAAGGAGAGCGCCGGGTATTTGCCGGTGTGGTAGCCGGCGGTGCCCCACATGGCGTCCACGGAACCCGCCTCGACGGCGTCGAAGCCCTGGAGCGTCGGCACAAGGGCGCCCGGCTCATAGAACTTGATGGTCACGTCGCCGCCCGTCATGTCCTTGACGATGTCTTCGTAGCGCGCCGCAACCTCGCCGATGATCGAGAGCTTGGACCCGAAGGCGCTCTGCATTTTCCAGCGCACTTTCTGCGCTTCGGCGTCGCCGGCCGCGCCGAATGCCGCGGCGCCGACGAGTCCGGCTGCGGCTACTGTAAGGAGTTTCTTGAACAACTGTGTACCTCCCTGGTGCCAGTCAGTTAAAGTGCCTCCCTTGCGTCTGCGCAGGAGCGCAACGGTGCCTGAATAACAGAAAAAAATTCCCGGCGCGACTCTGTAGGCGGCGCGTTCCGTCGCAGTCGCATGAGCGGCCTGCGCGCTCGACCGGCGTCAAGCAGCGTGACGGCCCGCAATGGCCTCGCGCAATCCTTCCAGAAGGCCCTCGAGTTTGGCCAGCCCATGCTCCACCGCCTGCAGGCGGGTTTCGAGACGGGCGCGCTCTTCCTTCGCCTCGCGCAACCCGGCCTGCAACTCACCCCGCAGACTCGTCTCCAGCCTCGCGCGGTCTTCCTTCGCCGCGCGCTGCCCCTGCCAGATCAGCACGGCCAGACTCGCGCCAACCGCCAGAATCGCGATCGTCTCAGGCGTCATTCACCCATGGCTCCATCGAACCCGCCGCTCATGGCCGGAAACGCCAGTATATCGGCGGGAGGCGGCCGGGCAAGCGCGCATCCGCCTGCCGCCGCCCCGTTCAGACGCGCTCCGCGACGTAGGTGCCGGGGGCGTCGGCGAGGGCGGGCAGGGGGCCTTCTCCGGGGACGCGGGCCGGCACCTGGCTGCCCGAGGAGCGTGATACCCACCCGGCCCAGTCCGGCCACCACGAGCCCGGCTTCTCCGCTGCGCGCTCCAGCCAGGACTCGTTGTCCTTCAGCATCTGCCTATGGGTCCAGTGGCTGTATTTTCCGGCCGCCGGCGGGTTGACGATGCCGGCGATATGGCCGGACGCCGCCAGCACGAAGCGCACCGGCCCGCCATAGTGCCTCGCGCCGCGATAGACGCCCGGCCAGGGCGCGATGTGGTCTTCGCGCGTGCCGACGACATAGGTGCGGGTCTTGACCGCCGACAGGTCGAGCCGTTCGCCTGCGATCTCCAGCGCGCCTGGCTCCGCCAGCGCGTTGTCCATATACATGCGGCGCAGGTAGAAGCTGTGCATCCGCTTCGGCATCCGCGTCGAATCGGCGTTCCAGAACAACAGGTCGAAGGGCACCGGGTCGCGGCCCAGCAGGTAGTTGTTGATGACGAACGACCAGATCAGGTCGTTGGCGCGCAGCATGTTGACGGGGGTCGCCATGTCGGCGCCTTCGAGCACGCCGCCGGCCTTGTCCATGCGCGCCTCCAGCGCCGACACCTGCTCCTCGTCGATAAAGACGCCGAGCTCGCCCACCTCGCTGAAATCGACCAGCGAGGCGAAATAGGTGGCGCT
>JAJEAZ010000275.1 GCA_022824105.1 Alphaproteobacteria bacterium | reverse complement strand
GCGCCGGCGGCGGTCGTGGCGTTGCCGTTGCGCGCACGATCGCAACGCCTGCCGGGGCCGGTCCCGGCTTCCCCGCCTGCCCACCATCGTCCGCCGTCGGAGCGGAGCGCACTCCGGAGTTGGAGAAGAGCTTTCGCGGGGGCGAGCGCCTGGAAGGGTTGGAGGAAGGCGTCCTCCCGCCGGATGTCCGGGCGCCGCAAGGGGAGATGCCCGATGTTCGATTTCATCCACGACACCGACGCCGAGACACCGGACGCCGGCGAGCTGCTGGCCGAGGCGGGGCTCGATCCGAGGGCCATCCGCGAGGTCCTCCGGGGCCGCGGCGGCGCGGAGTAGGAGGAGAGCAGGAAGAGGGCGGGCGGAACGGGGCTGGAGAGAGTGCCGGTCCCGTCCGTCCGTCAACCCATCGTCATCATCCAGAGCCATGAGGAGATCGATATGGCATTCGGAAAGAATCACGCGGAGCTGGTCGGCCGGTTGGGCGCCGACGTCGTCGTCAACAATCTGGCCTCGGGCGGGCGCGTCGCCAATCTCAGCATTGCGACCGACGAGAGTTTCTTCTCGAAGCAGAGCGGCGAGAAGGTGGACCGGGTGGAGTGGCACCGCGTCGTCACCTTCCAGGACGGGCTGATCGACATGCTGGTGAAGCACGCCCGCAAGGGCCGCCTGGTCCACGTCGAGGGCAAGATGCAGACCCGGCGGTGGCGCAGGGACGGCGAGGACTCCGACCGCTTCTCGACCGAGATCCTGGTCGTGCCCGGTCATCGGATCCAGTTCTACGACCGCCCGAACGGCAACGGCGCGAAGCCCGGGCCGGAGGCTGGCGAGGCCGCGCCGACGGGAGCCGCTGCGGCGTCCGCGAACGGCGGCGGCCAGCATCCCGACGAGATCATCCCGTTCTGATCCCTGATTTCGTCTTCCCTCCGCGGGGTCGGTGCGCACGCGCCGGCCCCGCTTCTTTTTGCAATGGGCCCGGAGTCTCGCGCCGCCCCCGGCCTCACGAGCCGCCCGGTCGGGAGGAGAGAGAAGCAAGGAGGCGGGCAAGCCGTTCTGGAAAGGGAGGGAGCGATGGGGGCCGTCATCAACCTGAAGCACGAGCCCGAGCTGAGGGAGGCGTTCGAATATGCGCACGTCGTCAACAACACCGTGCTGGTCGACCGCCGCACGAAATGGGGGAACCCCTGGCGCGTAGGCCATGACGGATCGCGCGCCGAGGTGATCGCCCGCTACCGCGCCGATCTGTGGCAGCGCATCCGCGCGGGCGAGGTCGCGCTGGAGGAACTCGCGGCGCTGGACGGATGCTGGCTCGCCTGCTGGTGCGATCCGGAACCGTGCCACGCCCATGTGCTCGCCCGCGCGGCGGAATGGGCGGCGGGCGTGCTGGCGGAGCGGTCCGATGCGTGACGCGCTTCCGTGCCTCCCCTCCGACGCTGCACCGGGCCGAACCGCCTGTGGGGTCCGTGCAGGTGGAGAGATTTGGCCGACGACGTGCTGTCCCATTGTGCCACACGTGCTCGCGCCAGCAACCCTCCGGGTCCTCCGGTCGCTGCGCTCCCTGCGGCCTGGGCAAGAAGCTCTAGGGGCGGACCGTGAAAGTCGACGACCGTGAAGATCGCGTGCCGGAGGCCGTGCCCGGCCTGCAAGGCAGTGCCAACGCGATCTTCCGCACCATCGCCGACTTTCCGCACCACTCCGCCCCAAGAGCTTCTACGCCCAGGTGCTTCTGCTGCGCGCGCGTGACCCAACAGGACATCACATCGGGGATCGGCCCCGAACGTGAAACCGAAAGGAAATCGTCATGATCTTCGACATCGACACCATCGAGAAACGCGGACAGTCCGCCACCGCGACCGTCTGCGAGAACGCCGCCCTCTACGGCGCCACCCCCGGGCGCGACGAGTTCGACACCCGCGAGGTCTGGGACGAGGCCGACGCGCTCGACGCCGTCAGCGAGGCCTTCCGCATCCTCAGCGAAGGCGTCGCGCCGGACGGATACCAGATGGCCGACGAACGCGAGAGCCTGCTCTGGGGGTTCGTCAACATGCTCGACACCCAGACCAACCGCCTCGACCGCGCCGCCGACAAGCTGATGCCCGACCTCCGCGACCTCCAGCGCGCCCAGGACGGCACCGAGATCAAGTCGCTCGAGCTGGAGCTGACCACCGACCGCGCGCAGAACCTCACCGCCCGGCGCGACGCCTTCGAGACCTTGCGCGACGAGGCCGCCGAAGCCTACCGCATCGAGACCGGCGACATGTGGCGGCCCCGGCGCGGTTCGCACACCAGCCAGACCGGCAAGCTGACCTCCGCCGCCATCGACGCCCGCGACTTCCAGCGCGCCCGGCAGGACCGCAAGACCGCCGCGCACCTGCCGCAGGGCACGCTGGTCGCCATCGCCGGCGGCAAGGACGTCGCCGACCCCGCAGCGGTGATCGCCAGGCTCGACCAGGCCCGCGCCAAGTACAGCGACCTCGTGCTCGTCCACGGCGGCGGCCCCGGCGTCGAGAAGATCGCGGCGCGCTGGGCGGAGCAGAACGGCGTCCACCAGGTCGTCTGCAAGCCGGACTGGGACCGCCACGGACGGGCCGCCCCGTTCCGCCGCAACGAGGAGCTGCTCAACCTCCTGCCGAAGGGCGTCATCGCGTTCCCCGGCTCGGGCATCACCGAGAACCTCATCGACCGCGCGCGGCAGCTCGGCATCCCGGTGCTGGCGGCCTGACCGCAGCGCCTCGCGGGCCGCGTCGTCATCCCGGCATCGGGACGGCGGCGCGGCCCGTTCATTTCCGACCGACGGCGTGGCGGTGGCACCGTCATCCTCGCGCGCGCTTCGCGCCGCGCTCGTGCTCCGGCTCGCTGCGCTCGCCGATCACGGTTGCGTTCCGCGTCCGCGTCACGCGCCGCTGCACCATGCTTCGCATGGCTGCATTGGCGACTGCGCCGATCCCGGCGCACCGCCCGCCGCAGTTCCGCCGGCAACACTGCCGGCGCTCCCGTCGGCCCGCTCGGCACGGTGCTTCGCACCGGTGTCCCGGTTCGTGTCGGCATGCCCCGCCGCTCAAGCGCCGCGGCGGCTTCCTCTCGCCGGGTTCCCCGGCGTCGATTCCCCCATCGTGAATGCAGCCGGTTTCCTGTCCTTGACGCCCCGGAGGGCGCGGTTTCCTCACACCCGACGCATCTATGATGCAGGTGGCGCATGCGCGCGCAGTCCCTGCATTTTCAACGCCTTGGAGGGACATCGGGCGCCTTCCGGCGTCTCTCTCTTGCAGGATCGAGCGTGTATCGGTGCGATACACGCGGTTTCTCATGGGTCCGGCATGCCCCTGTCGGTCCGTGTCACCGACCGATACACGCACCGATACACGCCGACCGGGGACCGATACACGCACCGATACACGCGCGTCGCGGCGTCGCTCAAGAGAATGGCGTCCGCTGTCGGCGACCGATACACGCGCGACATGCGCGGGATTCCGGGGGCCGCTGCCCGGAATCGGCATGGGCGGGCGCCGATTTCGCTCGGTCGGCGGTGCCCCGGCGCAGCGCGTCCTGGAAGGACCGGGCCTCCGCGACCAGCTTGTCGAGCTCGTCCCCGCGCCCTTCGCGGGCCATCGCGTCCCGCCTTTCGGTCGCCAGGAACCAGGTGTAGCGGAAGATCCGCTCGATCAGCGGCGCCATCGGACCCGCAACCGGGGCCGGATCGACGCTCTTCGGCACCCGATCCGCCCCCTCGGGGTTCCGCGCGAGCGCGAGGATGCGCTCGCGGACAAACTCGGCGGCCGGCTTGTCGTGGGCCAGGGCGGCGCGCTTGACCTCTTCCCACTCCGATTCCGGGAAGCGGATGCCCCGTGTCTTGCGGACATCGCCGACCTTTTCGGTTGCGTTCGCGCCGCCGGAGGCTTCGTTGCGCTCGTCTTCGCTCATCCCCCGGCCCCTCTACGGCCCCTGATCGGCGTCTTCCGCGCGCCTCGCAGCCACCCCGGAAACGGCTCGCACAGGGTGGCATCGTCACGAACCGAGGCCCTTGCCGCCCGGCCGTGCCTCCACCGGACCTTGCCGCCGTGGCGATCGTCCGGCAGCAAGGCCAGGGTCAGTCCCCCGATCGAGAGCATGTCAGGCCCAGTCGGAGGCGCGGTCCGCGCCCGAGTGCGCCGTGTCTTCGTCGTCCGCGTCCACCCTCCCGGCCCGCGCGTCCCGCGGTTCCGGGCCGGTTTCCGGCGGTGCAACGTCGCCTGGCGGGCCGGTGTCCGGCGCGGGGCCGGGCGCGGACGCCTGCACATTCGCCTCGGCTTTCTCGCTCTCAGATGGCGGCAGGGCCGGCATCCGCGCCGATGGCAGCGAGTCCCCCGCCGTTGCGGGCGGTACGACAGCGTCGCCGCCGATCCTCGCCAGCCGTTCGACCTCGCCGGGAGACACCAGCAGCAGGCCGAACCGGCCGCTCCGGCGGGCGAGCGTCGCGATCAGCTCGCCGTCGCTCCAGTCCTCCGGGCGCTCCATCCGGCCCGCATATCCGCTCCCGACCCGCTGCGCCGGCTCGACGACCGCGGTATGCCCACCCCAGAACCGCCGCAGCCGCACCGCTGCCCGCACCCCCAGCCACATCGCGAACAGGGAAAGCCCGGTGCATGCGCCCAGCACCGCGCGGTCCGCCGCCAGGGACATTATCATCCGGCGTGCCGACCACGCCTCGTGCATGACATAAGCGAGGCGGTAACGCGCGACGCTCACGGTCTCGCCGGCCGCCGTGCGGTACTCGACAAGGCCGTAATCGTCGAAGCCGATGGCCATCATCGCCTCGACCAGCGTCAGATTCCAGGCGGCATACCAGTCGTGCCCGGTCGTGCCGAGCGCCAGCGCGATGCCGGCCACCAGCACCGCCATGCCGGCCGCGCAGACCCCGGCCGCCGCGAGCGGCAGGAACCATTTGCCGGTGTCAGGCATGACCGGCATCCCCACGTCCGGGGACGCCGCCGGGAAGGGTGCGCAACGCCGTCATGGGCGCAAGATGAGGGCTGCCGCGAGGCGCCGCAAGCCGCCCTATACAAGGGATTCCCCGCGTTTCGCAGCCCTGGCACCGGATGGCCGCCCGTGTCGCCGTCCTGCCCGAAAAAGTTTTCCGCAGCGGTCCGCCCAGCCCCCGGGACGCGCCGGTTTCAGCGCGCCGGGAGGCGACGGACCGGCCGAAACCCGCTCAGCCCGTCCGGTCGAGAAACGCGCGCGGCGACCATATCTCGACCGGCCCGTAACGCGGTTCCGTAAAGTCCCGCTTATTGCCGGTGACCAAGATCGCGCCGCCGGCCTCGGCGGTTGCCAGATAGACCTCGTCGTCGGGATCGCGCAGGCCGAATGCGAGGTCCGCCGGTTCGACCGTGACTGCCAGACGCTCGATCTCCCGGATAATCAGTTCCAGGGCATCGCGGTAAGGCGCGTGGCCGGGCCGAGCGGCAACCGTTTCGTACTCCGACAGGATGGGCGCGGACAGGACGAGTTCATGATCCCGCACCACCCTGTCGATCACTTCGCGGCACGCGCCGTCGGTCCGCGCCGCCGCCACCACGACATTGCAGTCCAGCACGACCTTCATCCAGCGCGGGCGCGGCGCTCACGGCGCGAGGCCGCTATCTCCGCGACCGTGTCCTCCATGATCTCGTCCTCGGTGCGCCCGCGATCCCCGGACGAGGGCTGCACCGCCGCAAGCGCCGCGGCGATCCGGTCGGCTGCCGCCTTCCGGTCCACCACCTCCTTGGGCCTCAGCAGGATTCCGTCGCCCACGAGCGTCGCCTCCATGAGGTCGCCCTCGCGAAGATCGATGTCCTTGCGCAACCCGGCCGGAATGGTGACCTGGAACTTCGGCTTCACCGTGACGAACGGCATGACGGCCCCCCACTACCGATGTTGGAAAGTCGGATATTCGTACCACCCGGACGCCGGAAGGGCAATGCTCCCGCCGGCGCGGCCGGGGACCGCCTCACCCCGCGACCCCGGCGATCCTGCTCGCGATCCGATTGGCGGCGGACTTGACCGGATCGTTGGCGAGATGGGCGTAGCGCGCCGTCGTCTGGACCTTGTTGTGACCGAGCAGCTTGCCGATCATCGGCAGGCCCTCGCCGACCAGCAGACCGCCGCTGGCAAAGGAGTGTCGCAAGTCGTGGATGCGCAGGTTCTTGATGCCGGAGCGCTCCAGGATGCGGTACCACGGGCCGTGCAGGAAGGCGAGATGGGCGCCCGGCTTCTGGCCCGGAAGCACCCAGGGGCTGCCCTCCGAGCGTTGTATGCCGCGCAGCACCGCGACGGCGGGCTCGCCCAGATGCACGATCTTCGCTCCGGTCTTCGAATCCGGCAACCGCAACTCGCCCCGGTCGAGGTCGACATGCTCCCACCGAAGGGAGAGGATCTCGCCGCTGCGGCAGCCGGTCAGCATCAGAAGCCGGATAGCGGCGACCGCGGCCGGGGACGCGAAGCCCTCGCGCTCGGCGTCGCGCAGCGCGGCGCCGAGACGGCGGTACTCGTCGTCCGAAAGGAACCGCTCGCGCTTGCGCTCGGGGTACTTCTTGACGAAGCGGCACGGGTTGACGCCCTCGGGGCGCATCTCCCAGACCTCGGCCATGGTCAGCATGCGGGAGAGGACGCCGAGGGTCCGGTTGGCGTGGCCGGGAACGGCGCGCATCTCGTGATGCAGGGCGGCGGCGTCCGCCCGGCCGATATCGGCCACCCGGCGCTTGCCGAACCGGGGCAGGATGCGCTTGTCGAGGATCTTGCGGTAGAGCCTGGCGGTGCTGGGCTTGAGATGGTCGGGGGCGTAGTCGTCCATGAAACGCCTGGCGAGGTCGGCCATGGTGGGACCGCCGGACTTGCGCGGCATCTTGCCTTCGAGATCGCGCCCGGTCCTGGCGAGGGTGACGATCTCCGCGGCGCGCGCCCTGGCGGCGGCCGGAGTGATGGGGCCGTGCGGTCCGATGGTGGTCTTGATGGCGCGGCCCTCGTGGCGGTACTTGACGATGTAGACCTTGCGGCCCGAGGGATGGACGCGAACGCCGAAGCCCTTGATGTCGTCGTCCCAGACGACCCTCTCGCGTTCGGCGGGGACGAGGGCGTCGACCGTTCTCTTGGTGATTTTGGGCATGCTGGAGGTTTCCTAGCGTTTCGTTACAGGGACCGTGTAGGTACCCACAGGGAGCGTAGTGGAGTGTATTCTAGAGTATGTGTGGCAGGGCAGAAACCCTATAACCCATTGTCATATAGTATCTAAATGGGTGCCAGTCGCCCTCAGTCGCACATGTAACAATAGTATGTCGGCGTATTTCTCGCGGACCCTGTCGAGGCGCTCGATCACCGCCGCCGGGTTGGCGACGTCCTTGCCGCCGGCGATGGCGACGAGGGTGCCCTGCGGCAGATGGGCCTGGGTCTTGCGGTCCTTCTTCGCGCGCATGTAGTCGCGGGCGTCGATGGCCGCCGAGGTCAGATGGCCGGTCTGCGAGACGTGGCTGCCGCGCCGGGGCCGCCATGTGTTGCCGGTGACGGTGCGGTAGCTCTCGGCGGCGGCGTCGCGCATGGCCTCGAAGGCGTCGCGGCGGGCGGTG
>JAJEAZ010000330.1 GCA_022824105.1 Alphaproteobacteria bacterium | reverse complement strand
TCCCGCGAAGGCAGACGTGTCGTTCCCGCGCAAGGCCCTCGGCCGTGTCCACGGCCATGCCGTCCGCTTCGGCGATCCCGACGCCGGCACGCTGCTGGTGGGGGAGGGCATCGAGACCATGCTCTCCATCGTCACCGCCGTCCCGGCCGTCATCGCTGCAGCCGCGCTCTCGGCCGGTGGCCTCGGCGCCTTCACGCCGCCGTCAGGCATCGCCCGCCTCGTCGTGGCCTGCGACAACGACGAGGCAGGCGAGCGCGCCGCGCTTCGCCTACGCCGGCGATGTTCTGCTCTGCGCATCGAGTGCGCCGTCGTCGTCTCCCAGGCCGGCGACTTCAACGAGGACATCGAGACCTTCGGCCCGTACGCCCTGGCCGCCCGCATCGCGCCCCTGATCCGCACCGCCGCGGCGCTGCCGGCAGGCAGGAAAGAAACAGGAGGCCGTGCGTGTTGAAATGGAATCCTCTTCCGTCGTGTCCTCCGATTTTTCCACGCGTGCTCGCACCAGCAACCCTGCGGGTCCTCCGGTCGCTTCGCTCCCTGCGGCCTGGCCCAAGGAACTCTAGGGCGGGCCGTGAAGTTCGGCGACCGTGAAGATGGCTCACGTGTAATCACCAACCGCCTCGTCTTGCAGCGCGCCGGCCCCTGACGCGGGGCCGACGCGTCACGCTGCACCGCTTCAAATCCATTCGCGGAACTATTCATGGCGGCGCCTAGACGCCGGGCAGGCCCAAGCGGGCCCGCCCGGCCCGGCGCCGTAATGACCACTGGAATGGATTTGCTGCGGAGCACCGTTCCCACCGGCACGGCGGCGCCATCTTCCGCACCATCGCCAAACTTCCGCACCACCCCGCCCAACAGTTCCTAAGGCCAGGTGCTGATCCTGCGCGCGCGTGAAGAAGGAGGACACCACGACGGGGCACAGGGTCCCGGAGGTTGGACAAGGGAGATCGTCATGATCGACACCACAACCGCTACCGCTTCTTCCACTGCTACCGTCTGCGAGAGCATGGCCCTCTACGGCACGGCGCCCGAGCGCGGCGAGCTCGACAGCAGGGTCGTCTGGGACGAGGACGATGCCATCGATGCACTGAGCGAGGCCATCCGCGTCATCGTGGACGGCATCACCGTCGACGGCACCCAGATGGCCGACGAGCGCGAGCCCCTCATGTGGGGCTTCACCAACATGCTGCACAGCCAAGTGCAGAGGCTCGACCGTGCCGTCGACCGCATCGCGCCCGAGATGCGCGACCTCGAGACCGCGCAGGACGGATCGGAGGTGAAGGCGTGGGAGCTGCAGACCCTCACGGACCGGGCCCAAAACCTCGGCGACCGCCGCGACGCCTTCGAGAAGATGCGCGACATCGCAGCCGATGCCTACCGTGCCGAGACCGGCGACACATGGCGCCCGCGCCACGGCTCGCACACGAGCCGCACAGGGACGCTCACCTCTGCCGCCATCGACGCCCGCGACTTCCGCAGAGCGCGCAAGGACCGCGAGACACAGGCGCATCTGCCCGAGGGCACCCTGGTCGCGATCACTGGCGGCAAGACCGTCAGCGACGCCGACGCGATCTGGAGCACGCTCGACCGCGCCCGCGAGAAGTACGGCGACATGGTTCTGGTCCACGGTGGCGGTCCCGGCGTCGAGAAGATCGCGGCGAGCTGGGCCGAGGCCAGAGGCGTCAACCAGGTCGTCTGCCGCCCAGACTGGAGCGCTCATGGCAAGGCCGCGCCCTTCCGCCGCAACGACGAGCTGCTCAACCTGCTGCCCAAGGGCGTCATCGCGTTCCCCGGCAGCGGGATCACGGGCAACCTGGTCGACAAGGCGAAGCGCCTCGGCATTCCCGTGATGGTCGTTATGCCGAGCTGATCGGCGCCCGTGACAGACACAGCGGTCGGTGCCTCACGGCACCGGCCGCTTTCTGCGTTCTCACGACGGGCGTCATGCGCGCAGTCCGGTGCACACGACCGCCGGCATCCGTACCGGCCACCGGTGTGCGCGCTCGATGGCCGGTGCCGCCGCGCTTCGCGCAGGCGCCGCTCGCGCTCGCTGCGGTGGCTTCCCATCCCACGTCACTCCGAGCCCCGCGTCCGGCTCGGCGCATGCGCGCCATCGACGGACGCTCGCCTCGCAGCGGCGCGCGCATGGACTGCGCGCGCTCCCGCTGTGCCGGTGACGATGATCGCAGCGATGAAGATGATGATGGTGCACCGGCGACTGCGGCCGCCGACATCGTGCCGCGATTCACTTCTCCCAGACGAACTGCACGTCCCATGCGCGTGCTCGGCGTCAGCGCCGTCGCCGATGGCGACGAGCGCCTGCGCGTCCCGCCGGACTTCGGCGCCGCAGTGCCTGCACGGCCCGGCGTCGCCAAACCCTAATCTGCTGACGATCAAGGCGATCGGCACGCTGCGCCGATCGTGATCGCCAGCCCCTGCACGTCTTCCTGGTTGCCCTCCGGCCAACCAGCGCCGGATCGTTTCGGTCGAGTGTCCACCCTCCGCGAAAGCCGACCCTCGGCCCAGCCGCATGCCGCCGTCGCCGAGTGCTGCACCGGTGCGAGTGTCGCTGCGAGCGCCCCCGCTGCCGAAGATGACCATGACCATGACGATCGCAACGGCGCATCGCCGAGTGCGACCGCCACCGCCGTGCCGAACTTCACCTCCGGGAGACGAACTGCGAGACCCCTGTGCAGGCTCCCCGTCAGTGCCGCCGCCGATGGCGACGAGCGCCGCGACACCCTGCCCGACGGCGATGCAGCCGTCACTGCATGACCCGGCGACACCCAGCCCGACACCGGCGACGACAGGCGTGACGAGCTCGCTGCGCCGACAGCGATCGCAAGCGGCTTCACCTCGTCCCGCTTGCCGTTCCACCGACCGTTTCCTCGTCGAGAGTGCTTCCTATGCTTGCAACCCGAAGCCGCGCAACGACCTGCAACACCGCTCCGCCGGATGCGTCGCGAGCGCTGACGCGAAGGCATCGATCGACCCGATCGTTTGTCCTGCAACGAGTTGGGGCCCTGACCGTTTCTATATCGAACTTGTGTCCCCCCTCGACGCTTGCGCGCTTCTGTTCTCACACCCGACGCACCCGTAGGTGCAGAGCTACTTGAGGGGTCAGGAGTGCGCAGGGCTACGCCAGAGCCCTCAGTGCTACGCAGGAGTTCGATGGGAAGGTGTCCCTGTTTCGGGTGACGGCGCAAGTGTCTGTAAGGGCGGCGATTTCTCTCAGGGTGCCCGATCTGCGTCGCACAGGTCTTGCGCTACCGGGCCGGGTGAATGTCAACGAGTTTCGCTGAATTCGCTGGAATCTTGCCTCGGCCGGCGTGTGATGAGAGGCGGCCAGGGCCATAATGGACCAGACATCCCGGCGGGCGACGAGGCCGGGCAGTTGACCCGATGCCGAAGGGGCTCGTGCCGCTTAGCGAGGCAGGGATGAACACGATTTTCAACCAACGACGGAGGCTGTCGATGGCGAAGCCACGCTTCCAGCGCTCGATCAGGTTCTCCCAATCCGAGTGGAACGCGGTGTGCGAAGTGGCCGAACGGCGGAACATGGAGCCCGCCGAGTTCGTCCACGAGGCTGCCGCGCGCGCCGCGACCGACGGTCTCTATCTCTACGGCGGTGGATTGACCCGGAATTGGCCGAAGTGATCAGGTGCATCTTCTGCGGCATGCACTTGCTCGCCTGGCTCAGGCGCAAGGAGGTCGTGGCTCACGGCAGTAAGAGCGACGTCGAAGCCGCCGCCGATGCCGCGAGAAGCGCACTGGCGGAACTGCTGGGGGAGACCGATTCCGACGCCAAGCGCTGAGGTTTGCGGCCGGAAGCCAGACGGGCCAAGCACCTGACCAAGTACTTGACCAAGCCGGTGCCGGGGCTATCCTTGTCCTCACTTGGTGGGAGCACAGCGTCGACGCGGAGATATACGGTGCGGATCGGACAAGGAGCGGCGCGACCATGACGCGGAACGTGAAGATCGGCGAGGCGAAGACCCACTTATCGGCATTGCTGGCGGAGGTGGAGGCGGGCGAGGATCTGGTGATCTGCCGGGGTGCAACGCCGGTCGCCCACGTGACGCGGATCGCCGCGCAGGGCGAGCACGCCGCGCTCAGCGCGGCGCTTCGCCGTGAACGGGCAAAGCAGAAGGCGGTGACGACTTCGGAGATCCTGACCTGGCGGCATGAAGGACACACGCGCTGATGGCGTTCGTTCCCGACGCTTCGGTGGCGGCCGCATGGGTGCTGCCGGACGAGGAAGCGGCGGTTGCCGAGCTCGCGCTGGATCGGCTGGGCGAGGAAACGGCGAAAGTACCGGACGTATTCTGGCACGAGCTCCGCAATCTGCTGTTGAGCGCAGAGCGCCGGGGGCGCATCGACGCGTGCCACGCCGAGGCCTCGATGGCCCGGCTGCGCCGGCTTCGCATCCACCGCGCGGAGGAATCCGACGACCGCGCGATCATGGCGCTGGCACGCGCCCACCGGCTGACGGCCTACGATGCGAGTTATCTGGCGCTCGCGATCCGCGAAGGCTGCGCACTGGCGAGCCTGGACCGGCGCCTGAATGAGGCAGCGGCAACCGAAGGAGTAGCGCCATTCGCCTGAACCGCGACGACTTGGGGCAGGCTTGATCCGGTTTGCCGAGACCGGTTGGATCTCCATGACCAAGGCGCCAGGACGCCCCGGCGGGCGACGGGTCCGGGCAGTTGACCCGTTGCCGAGGCAGCTTGAGCCGCGCAGCCAGGCCGGCACGAACGCGGTTTCAACCAACGACGGAGGCTGTCGATGGCGAAGCCACGCTTCCAGCGCTCGATCAGGTTCTCCGAATCCGAGTGGAACGCGGTATGCGAGGCGGCCGAACGGCGCAACATGAAGCCCGCGGAGTTCGTCCGGGAAGCCGCCGCCGGCGTCGCCGCGCGCGAGATCGACCTCGACGACGGCAAGCTGACGCCCGCGCTGGTGGAGATGATCGAGCGCACGTTCCGAGGCGTGCACCTTCTCGCCTACCTCAAGCACGAGGAGCTTGCCGCGCTGGGCAGACAGGAGGATTTTCGGCGCGCCACCGAGGCCGGCCAGATCGCGCAGGCGGAGACGCTCGGCCAGGAAAATTCGAACGGTGAAGACTGACGGCGCCTCCGATCCGCGTCCAGGCCGGCTATTCTTCGGCACTTCACGAACGCCCCTGGACCGTGATCGGAGCGCTTTCCTGGCGAGCTTCGCGCCGACCTGGGCCGTCATTGCATGCCCGGGATTGCCAACCCGGTCGCCTGCGGCGATAAGGAAGCTCGCCCACGAGCACCGTCCTGCGCCTGAACGTCGATGCAGTCCGTCAACAAGCGCCTGAGATCCAGCCTCACGGCCGTCTGTCGGCGCGCGAATGATGGGCGATGGTGGCCGGCGACGCCTGCTTTGCGAGACTCCATGAGGCTCTTCCCGAGGGACAAGGCACCCGGCGTCGCCCTCTCATCTCTTTCTGGCGACCGCCCCTGTAACGGCTCAGGACCGCACCGCGGCCGCCAATCTTGCGGTTCTGCCACCATGCGGACGCGCGCTCGACCGCCGGCGAAGCTGTCCGCACCTTTGCCATGAGCACGCCGGAGAGCGCGTCGCGGGAAACGCTGACCCGCCAGCAGCGCAACATGGCGCTGACCGAGCCCATCGCGCGACTGTCCCGCGACCGACGGGTGATCTTCAAGGACGATCCTGCGCTCGCCGAGAGGCTCGACGTCCAGTACCTGGCGCTGAGCGCGATCGACTTCGTGATGGAGCGTTCGGCAATCGAGGCGGGCGCTTCACCTGACGATATCGTCGAGCATGTCGCCGGCGAGGCGGTGCGGATGAAGCCCGCGCTGACCGAGAAGCAGGGGCGCAAGGCCGGACAGGTGGTGCTTGACCACCTTTCCAATGCGCGCGAGGGCCACAAGACCTTCCGCGTGGAGTACTACGACGCGGACCGGGGCGGCTTTTCGTTCCAGGATTTCCGTCTTCTCGCGCTCTCGTCCGCCGACGACGGGTCTCCGAGGTACAAGCTGGCGCGGGGCGCGCAGACGCTGACGCTCGCGATGCTCGACATCGCGCCGGAGTTCGCGCAGGAGGCCGAGGCGATCATGATCCGCAAGGCGGTGGAGCGGGGCCGTTTCGAGGACGCGCGCACGCTGGCGCGGCGCGCGCGGATGCGCTCGATCCACTACCGGCAGTTCATCGAGGACCGGCTGTTCCAGGTGCGGCGCGCCGCGGACCGCGTCACGTGGAGCGAGGAGGTGCTGCCGGAGCTGGATGAGGCGCGCGCGCACCTTGGCGAGCGGCGCAAGCACGAGGCGGCGATCGTCGATTCGATCCGGGAGCACATCGCCCATGCGGAGGGCGACACGCGCGATCACCTCGTCGAGCTGAAGACGACGATCGACGACTGCCAGCAGCGCCATGCGGCGCTGTTCGAGCGGGTGATGACGGCGTCGGAGGAGTTCCGGAAGTTGCAGGTGGGCGCGTTCCGCGCGCGCCTCGTGCGCGACGTTCCCGACCTCGAGGATCGCATTCTTTGTCCGCTGCTGGCCGCACCGATGGGGGCCGTGGCCGGCATCGGCGACGACATCGCCGCCGCCTTTGCTGCCCCTTCTCCGCCGCCGCTGCTCGATCTGGCGCTTCTGTTCGAGACCGTCACGCAGGCGAGGTTCCGGCGCGACCCCGCCGGCACGGAAGAGGGGCTCGATCTGGTGGCGATCGAGCGGGTGCCGCCCGAGTTCGACGCCGACGATATCCGCGAGGCGCAGGACTGGCTGGTGCGCACGATCGCGGCGCGGACGCGGCTGGACATGCGCTCGGCCATCGGATTCGCCGAAGACCAGGGCATGGCGGAGTCCACCCTGCGCTGCATGCTGTTCCTGATGCTGCGTTCGTGGTGCCCGGAGGACGATCCGCTGGGGGTGATCGCCTCCATCGACGGCGCAATCGCCCACGAGCGGGTGGCGGGCGACAACCTGGTGCTTGCAAGGGATGCCGGACAATGACCGGCCTGACCCATCTGAGCGAGGCCCAGAAGGCGGTCCTTCTCCTCAACAAGGGCCTCGCGCCGAGGGCGTCGGCGCTGCGGGGCGATACGGACTACCGCCAGCTGCTGGCGCACTGGCGTGCCGATCCCGAGTTCCGGGCCCTGGTGCAAGAGCTCGCGCCCATGCTCGGCCTCCGGGTCGTCGATGCGCTGGAGCACGCGATCGTGCTCGCGCCGCAGGGTCCGGAAAGCGTGTTCGCCGCGACGCTGACGGATCTGCGCAAGGATCTCGGCGA
Organism: Alphaproteobacteria bacterium; assembly: GCA_022824105.1. Classification (GTDB taxonomy): domain Bacteria; phylum Pseudomonadota; class Alphaproteobacteria; order Bin95; family Bin95; genus Bin95. The sequence goes on along the minus strand of JAJEAZ010000330.1, from coordinate 2,727 downwards.
GATGCCGCGCGGCGCGCTCGCGCTCATCCATGTTGCGATCGCGGCGACCTTCTTTCCGACTGCGGCGGTGCTGACGGGAATGCAGGAAGATCGTGCGGAAGTGTCGGCGACGCCGGCGCGGATCGCGTCGCTGTTGCGCGAGCACTGCCGTCGTCTCGAAGAAGAAGCAAGTGGCGATCCCGACCTGGGGGAGGCGGGGCTGGTGGATGCCTGGCGCGAGCTTGCCCGCCTGCCGGAGACCGGCCCCGACGGCAACCTGCGCGCAGGTCTCCGCTCGCTTGCCGGCATGGTCAAGCTGGTGCTCAACCAGCTTCACGAGCACGGGATGGTGCAGACCCTGGAGACGGCGGACGGCGAGACCTACATGGCGACGCCGCGCTACCGGCTTCAGGTGCGGGAGCTTGCGGCGCACGAGCTGTTCGAACGCTGCGCCTCGATCCTGCCAGGATTCCTGGACGGCGAGGGCCGGTGAATGCGGTGCATCACGCGCATCCACCTCTCCGACTGCGGCTGGCACGAGGCGTACTATCCCGGCACCACCGTCCATCTTGCCGATCCGCGCACGGGTAAGCCCGTGCACACGGTGTTCAGCCTGGAGAACACGGGGGGCAAGACGTCCTTTCTGTCCCTTGTTCTGAGCTGCTTCGACACCAGCGAGCGGCGCTTCCTGAAGACGCTGATCCGGCAGAACCAGAGGTTCGGCGACTATTTTGGGGAGGTGCCGGCGTTCATCCTGGTGGAATGGGACCTCTCCGGCGGCCAGGCGGGCCTGCTGCAGGCGGAACGCCTGGTCACGGGCCAGGTTGTGGTGCCGCGGGGCGAGGGCCGCCAGCGCGAGCTGGAGCGCCGCTTCTTCACCTTCCGGAGCGTGCCGGACCTCTCGTTCGACGACATGCCCGCGCCGGGCCTTGGGGGGTTCGAGGAGCACGGCCGCCTGAGGGGGCACCAGGACGTGCAGCGCTGGCTGCACGCGATGCGCGCGGGCTATCCCGGCAACTTCCAGGATTTCTCGAAGCAGTCGGACTGGAAGCGGAAGCTTGCCGAGGAGAAGATCGACACCGAGCTGCTGGCGGCCCAGGTGGAGTTCAACCGCAGCGAGGGCGGCATCGAGGACTTCCTCGATTTCCGGAGCGAGGCGCAGTTCCTGCGGAAGTTCCTGGCGATGACGGTGCCGGACGGGGAGGCCGGCGCGGTGCGGGGGCTGCTCGCCGAGCACGTGGCGAAGCTCTCGGACCTGCCGCGCCTGCAGCGGCGGCGGGACGCGATGCGCCGTCTTCAGGAAAAATTCGCGCCCTTCGTGGACATCGCCGCAGGAGCGCAAGCCGCGCAGGAGGAGGTTTCGCGGCGGAGCGGCGATGCGTCCTCCCTCAAGGCGGCGCTGGACGAGCACGCGGACCGGGCGTCGCGGCTTGCGGAAGAGCGCGCCGGGGCTGCGGCAAAGCACGAGACAGCCGCCGGCAAAGCCGAGGCGGCATGCGGGAGGGCGAGGATCGAGCTCGCCTCCGCCGCCGTCGAGACGGCGCGGCGGAGGCACGAGGTTGCCGAAGCGGCCGCGGTTGACTGCGAGGACGAGCGCAGACAGGCCGTCGCGCACAGCCGTCTTCTCCAGGGTGCAGTGTCGATGCGCAGCATCCTGGACGACCGGGAGCGGAGCCGGGCGCTGCAGGAGGCGATCGACGCGGAGCATGCCGACCTGCAACCGCGCCGCGATGCACTCTGCGCGATCGGCGCGGACCTCGCTGCCACCCTGGCCGAACGCGCCGCGTCGTTGCGTGAGCGCCAGCGCGCACTGTCGGCCGAAGCGCGGGAGCTGAGTGCGGCGGCGCGCGCGGCCGACGCCGAACGGGCATCGGCATCGGAGACCGCGCAGGCCGAACACCGGAAGGCGGCGCAGATCGACGTCGATTTGGGTCATGCGCGCAAATTCCGGGCCGACCTCGAGGAAGAGGAGGTGCTTGAGGCCGGCGAGGGCGCCGATGCGGCGGCGCGGCGCCATGCGGAGGATGCGCAGGCCGCGGAAGAAGAGGCTGCCGCGTTTCTCCGCCGGGCCGAGGAGACGGACCTCACCGCCGCGCGGCACCGGGAGCGCCAGGGCGATCTCAAGGCCGAGGGCTCGGGTCTCGAGAGCGAGGCGTCGCTGTTGCGGACGACCGCCCGCGAAGGCGAGGAGCGGCGCCGGGGCCTGGCCTTCGATCCGACCCTGCTCGAGCTCAGCGGCGAGAGCGAGGTCGACCCGGACGCTGACGCCGCCGGTAGGCTGCTGGCGGACGCCAGGAATGGGTGCGCAGCCAGATTGCGCAATGAAGAGCGGCGCCAGGAGGTTCTCCAGGCCGACCGCGAGTCTCTCGAAGCAACCGGCCTCGCGTCTATCGACGTGGACGTGCGTGCCGTCGCCGGGCGGCTCCGCGACTCCGGCATCGCCGACGCCCAGCCCTATGCGGTCTATCTCTCCGACATCCTGCGCTCGCCGGGGGAGCTTCGCCGCTTCGCCGAGCGCGACCCGGCCCGCTTCGCCGGCGTCGCCGTTCCCAACCGGAATGCACTCGATGCGGCGCGGCGGACGCTGGAGTCCGCCCCTCAGCTGACCCGGCCGGTGACCGTCGCGATCGCCGGCGACACGCCGGGAGAAACCGAGGCGGACCGGTTCGTGCTCCCCGTGGACGAGCCTGCCGCCTACGACCGGGCGGCTGCCCGCGACCTGCACCGCCGGATCGAGAACGATCTGGC
>JAJEAZ010000279.1 GCA_022824105.1 Alphaproteobacteria bacterium | reverse complement strand
ATTCCCCGGCAGAGCGTGACGCAGCATATCCGCGCCGTGGAAGAGAAAGTCGGGAAGACATTGCTCGAAACGCCCTGGCCGCGCGAGCCGAGACAGGTCGGCCGCACGAAATTAACCGAGGCCGGTCTTGCATTTTTTCCGAAAGCGGTCCGGGCGTTGCGCGCGCATGATGCGCTGTTCGAAGACCGGCTTTTCGACGCGCCCCCCTGCGAAACCCGCCTTGCCATGCTGCGCAGCCTTCTGGAGCTGGCATTCGATACGGCGCAGGACGACTCGCCCGGCGCGGCGCGCAGGACGCCCGGCGGCGCCATGCCGTGCGCCGACCCGGCCCGCGCGGGCATCCGGGCGGAGTGACCGCGCCCGAAACGCCCCTGCAGGCGCCGCCGGATTCACATATCTGCTTCGGCGGCTTCGCATCGCGCGGCCACAACCGTCACCCCGGACTTGCCTGCCTCCGCGCAGGCGGTCGCCGGTGCACCCCATTCGTCACCCCGGCCTCCGAGCCGGGGTCCACCCATGGCTCCCGAAGCCGCCGCAGCCGGTGGAGAGCAGGCTCAACCGCTGAAGCCGCCGCGAGAATCGAGGCCGGGCCCCGGCTTCCCCGCTCGGGGGCGAGGACAGGCGGGGGCCGGGGCGCCGGTTTGGGGGCGTGCGTTACGAAACCACCGAAGACAGTTGTGTGAATCCGGTAGGGATCGGGGTCCGGGGTGACGAAAAGGCGTGGGGAGGAGGACGGGGCGGGCGGCGGGAGCCGGGGCCCGGTCCCGTCAGGCCATGCCGGCCTCGACGCGGGGGTCGGCGTCGGCGCGGTCTTCGGCGGCGTCCCAGAGCGCCGGGTCGGGGTCGCGCGGAAGCTGGATCATCACGCGCAGGATCTGGTCGCCGCGCGCGCCGCCCGCCGGGTCCGGCGCGCCCTTGCCCTTCAGCCGCAGCCGCGCGCCGGAGCTCGTCATCGGCGCGATCCGCACCGTCACCGGGCCGTCGAGCGTCGGCGCGCGCACCTTGCCGCCCCGGACCGCCTCCACCAGGGACACCGGCAGATCGACGAGGATCGTCCGGCCCTCGCGCCGGAACCAGGGATGCGGCTCGACCGCGATCTCGACCTCGGCGTCGCCGGGCTGACCGCCGGACGGGCCGGGCTCGCCCCGGCCGGCAAGGCGCAGCCGCGCGCCGTCCTCCGTTCCGGGCGGTATCTTGAGCGCGACGTTCCGGCCCGATTTCAGCCTGAGCCGCACCGTTCCGCCCTTCGCCGCGTCGACGAAAGGCACCGAAACCCGGTAGCGCGTGTCGGCCCCGCGCCTCGGGCGGTTGCGGAAGCCGGAGAAGATGTCGCCGAACAGGTCTCCCGGATCGAAGCCGCCATTCCCGCCGAAGCCGCTGAAGCCGCCGAACGGCGCGCGCTCGCGGCCCTCGGCGTCGATCTCGCCCCGGTCGAACCGGGCGCGCTTGTCCGGGTCGCCCAGCAGGTCCCAGGCCGCGGCGGCCTCCTTGAAGCGCGCCTCGGCTCTCGGGTCGCCCGGATTCCGGTCCGGGTGGTCGTCCTTGACGATGCGCCGGTATGCCCGCTTCAGCGTCTGGGCATCGGCGTCCCGGGAGCAGCCGAGAACCGCATAGGGGTCGCGCATCAGGCCGCGGGCTGGACGATCTGCCAGCTTCCGTCGGGCTGGCGGCAGGCGGTGCCGTAGGCGGTCTGCTCCTCGCCGCCCACGGTGATGCCGGTCTGGAACTCGCGGCAATAGCGGCCCGTATCCTCCTGCCAGGTCTTCGTCGGCACGACCCAGCCGGAATTGCCGCTGTCCGGGTTCTCCCATTCGGACCGGTCGCCGATGCGCCCGCGCTCCAGCGCGCCCTGCGTCGTCTGCTCGGCGGTGATGCGGTCCGCCTCGTCCAGATCCCGGCCCAGCCGGCTGCCGAGCATGGCGCCGAGCAGGGTGCCGGCGGCGATCGCCACCTTGCGCCCGCGGCCCTTGCCGACCTCATTGCCGAGCACGGCGCCGCCGACGCCGCCGATGATCGTGCCGAGGGTCTGCTTGGGGCCCTGGTCGGGGCTGCAGGCGGCCAGCAGGAAGACGGTTGCCGCAACGGCGAGTGCTTGTTTCATCGGAAGACCGCCCCTTGTTCCGGCCGGAACCGCGCGCTTGCCTCGGCGGCAGCCCGGCCTATTGTGGATATCCACTCTCCAATAAGGTGCGCCGGGGGCGGTTCGTCAAGGGATGCGGGAAGCGGAAGAGGTCGAAATCGGGCGCGACCCGGTGCTCGCCGTCGGGCGCTGGATCGAGGAAGCCGAAGCCTGCGAGCCGGTGGACGCCAACGCGGCCGCGCTCGCCACGGTGGGCGCGGACGGCATGCCGTCCTGCCGCATCGTGCTGGTGAAGGCGGTGGAGCCGGAGGGGCTCGTCTTCTACACCAACTATGAAAGCCGCAAGGGACGCGAGCTTGCCGCCCGGCCGCTGGCGGCGCTGACCTTCCACTGGCGCGTGCTCGACCGGCAATTGCGGGTCGAGGGCCGGGTCTCGCGGGCGGAGGACGAGGTCTCCGACGCCTATTTCGCCAGCCGCGAGCGCGGCAGCCGGATCGGCGCCTGGGCGTCCCGCCAGTCGGAGCCGGTCGCCGGCCGGGCCGCGCTGGAGGCGCGCGTCGCCGAGATGGAGGCGCGCTTCGGCGGGGCCGACATTCCGAGGCCGGTCTTCTGGGGCGGTTTCCGCCTCCGCCCCTCCCGCATCGAGTTCTGGCGCCGGGGCGACCACCGCCTGCACGACCGCATCGTCTGCCGCGCCGAAGGGGGGGCGTGGACGAGAGAGAGGCTGCAGCCATGATTAGCCGGCGCGAACTCGGCCAGTACCGCGACAACGGCTTCATCCGCCCGCGGCCCCTGCTCACGCCCGCCGAGACGGCCCGCTACCGCGCGGCCTGCGAAGCCTCCTGCGTCGCGGTCGAGCGCAAGCCCGGGAGGCGGCAATCGAACAACCGCGTCAAGCCCTACCTGCTGTTCCCCTGGGCGGCGGAGTTGGTGCGCCATCCGAAGCTGCTGGACATGGTGGAGGCGGTCATCGGCCCGGACATCCTGGTCTTCCAC
>JAJEAZ010000501.1 GCA_022824105.1 Alphaproteobacteria bacterium | reverse complement strand
CACGGCGTCCGCGGCGAGGCTCTCCACCGCGTCCTCGAGCCAGGGGGTCAGCCCCTCGCCCACCCAGAACACGATATCGGCCGCCTGCAGCCGGGCCGCCTCGGAGGGCCGCATGGAATAGCCGTGCGGCGTGGCGCCCGGCGGCAGGATCGATGTCGGCTCGCCTACGCCCTGCATGACGCGCGCCGCAAGCGAGTGGACCGGCGGAATGTCCGCCACGACCTCGGGCGCCGCCGCGGCCGGCAGGGCGGCGAAGGAGGCGAGCGCGGCGAACAGCGGGAATCGAAAGAGGCGGCGTTTCATGCTGGCATCCTGTATCCTTGGGGGCGGGTCGATCTGCTCGTTAATACAATATAACATTCCAGAACGGCGGGAAGGCGGATGGCGGCAGCAAGACAGACGGAACGGACCGGGGCTGCGGAGGCGATGCGCCCGCACGACCACGGGGACTGCATCCGCCGCGTGCTCGACGAGGCCGAGCGGCGGGCCTCGGAGGACCGGGTCAATTTCACGCCCGTCCGCCGGCACGCTCTCGAAATCCTGCTGGAAAGCCACGCCGCCATGCCGGCATACGGCCTGTTGAAGCGTCTGGAAGAGGACGGCTTCGGCTCGCAGCCCCCGGTGGCCTACCGGGCGCTCGATTTCCTCATCGAGCAGGGGTTCGTCCACAAGGTCGAGCGGCTGAACGCCTTCGTCGCCTGCATGTATCCGCATGAGGCGCACACGCCGGCCTTCCTGGTCTGCCGCAATTGCCGCTCCGTCGCCGAGACCTGCGTGGCGCCCACTCCGGCCGCGCTGCGGCAGGAGGCGCGGGCGGCGGGCTTCGCCATCGAACGCTCCGTGATGGAGGCGGAAGGGCTCTGCCGCGCCTGCGCCGAGGAAGGCGAGGCGCCTTGCAGCTGATCGCGGCCCACGGCCTCACGGTCCGGCTGGGCGCGCAACTGGCGCTGCACGATATCGACCTCGCCGTGGAGCGCGGCGAGATCGTCACCGTCGTCGGCCCCAACGGCTCGGGCAAGACCACGCTGCTGCGCGCGCTGGTCGGTGCCGTGGCGCCCTCGGCCGGCCGCGTCGAGCAGATGCCGGGGCTGCGCATCGGCTATGTGCCGCAGCGCCTGCATCTCGACTCGACCCTGCCGATCACCGTCGCACGCTTCCTCCGGCTCGGCGCCCGGCAGCGGAACGGCAGCATTGCGCGCGCGCTGGAGGAAACCGGCGTGCCGGAGCTCGCCAAACGGCAGATGACGGCGCTTTCAGGGGGTCAGTTCCAGCGCGTGCTGTTGGCGCGCGCGCTGCTGGCCGAGCCCGACCTGCTGCTGCTCGACGAGCCGGCGCAGGGCCTGGACCATCCGGGCATGGCCGCGCTCTACCGGCTGGTCGGGGCGGTGCGCGACCGGTTGGGCTGCGGGGTGCTGATGGTCAGCCACGACCTGCATGTGGTGATGGGCGCGACCGACCGCGTCATCGCGCTCAACGGCGTCATCTGGTGCGAGGGACCGCCCGTGGCCGTGTCCTCCGCCGAGGAATACCGCATGCTGTTCGGCGAGGCGGAACCGGGCGCGCTCGCCTTCAACCGCCACACGCCGGAGGACGGGTGCTCGACGACTTCCTGACCCGCGCCTGCCTTGCCGGCATCGGGGTGGCGCTCGCGGCGGGCCCGCTCGGCTGCTTCGTCGTCTGGCGGCGCATCGCCTATTTCGGCGATGCGACCGCTCATGCCGCGATTCTGGGCGTCGCCATTTCGCTCGCCTTTTCGATGTCCATCGTCATCGGCGTGCTCGCCGCTGCGGTGGCGATGGCGGTCGCCGTCTCGACGCTCTCCGGGCGGGGCCTTGCCATGGACACGCTGCTGGGCGTCGCCTCGCATGGCAGCCTCGCCGTCGGCCTTGTGGCGGTCGCGGTCGCATCCCCGCGCGCCCTCGATGTGGAAGCCTATCTGTTCGGCGAAATCCTGGCCGTGACACGCGGGGACCTCGCGGTGATCTGGGGCGGCGCGGCGGTGGTGCTGGGCCTCGTCGTCTGGCGCTGGCCGGCGCTCCTGACCGCGACGCTCAGCCCTGAACTGGCGCGCGGCGGCGGCATCGACCCGCAGCGCGAGCAGCTCATCCTGACCATAGCGATCGCGGTGCTCGTCGCGGTCTCGATCAAGGTGGTCGGCGCGTTGCTCATCACCGCCATGCTGATTATCCCCGCCGCCGCCGCCCGGCCGGTTTCCGGCACGCCGGAGCGCATGGCGGCCGCCGCCACGCTCATCGCCGTCGCATCCGTCTTCGCCGGCCTTGCCGCGTCCTGGCGCTGGGACACGCCCACCGGCCCCAGCATCGTGACCCTGGCCGTGCTGTTCTTCGTCCTCTCGTGTTCGTTCGGCGCGCTCCGGCGCAGATCGGGGTGAATCCGGCCGCAGCAGGGTCTTCCGGCGGGTTGCATTAGGCGTTTGCGCCAAGCGCGCGGGCTTGTCATTCTGCGCCCCTTCCGTCCGGCGAGGAGAGGGCGCCCCCAATGGCCAAGAGCGACATCGAAATTGCCCGCGAAGCGGTTTTGCGGCCGATCGGCGAGATCGGCGAACGCCTCGGAATCCCCGGGAGCGCGCTGGTGCCTTACGGCAGCGACAAGGCCAAGGTCACCGCGGATTTCATCGACGGCCTGGCGGACCGGCCCGACGGCAAGCTCATCCTGGTGACCGCCATGACGCCGACGCCGGCGGGCGAAGGCAAGACGACGACCACGGTCGGCCTCGGCGACGGGCTGAACCGCATCGGCAGGAACACGGCCATCTGCCTGCGCGAACCTTCGCTCGGCCCCTGTTTCGGCATGAAGGGAGGCGCCGCCGGCGGCGGCTACGCCCAGGTGGTGCCGATGGAGGACATCAACCTCCATTTCACCGGCGACATGCACGCCATCGGCGCCGCGCACAACCTGCTCTCCGCCATGACCGACAACCACATCTACTGGGGCAACGGGCAGGAACTGGACGCGCGCCGGGTGACATGGCGGCGCGTGGTGGACATGAACGACCGGGCGCTCCGCGACATCGCGGTCTCGCTCGGCGGCGTCGCCAACGGCTTCCCGCGCCAGACGGGCTACGACATCACGGTGGCCTCGGAGATCATGGCGATCCTCTGCCTCGCCTCGGACCGGGCGGACCTGCAGCGCCGGCTGGGACAGATCGTCGTGGGCGGCCGGCGCGACCAGTCCCCGGTCACGGCGAGCGACCTCAAGGCCGACGGCGCGATGACGGTGCTGCTCAAGGACGCGCTCCAGCCGAACCTCGTGCAGACGCTGGAAGGCAACCCCGCCTTCGTCCACGGCGGCCCGTTCGCGAACATCGCGCATGGCTGCAACAGCGTGGTCGCGACGAAGGCGGCGCTCAAGCTCGCCGACTATGTGGTGACGGAAGCAGGCTTCGGGGCCGATCTCGGCGCGGAGAAGTTTTTCGACATCAAGTGCCGCAAGGCGGGACTGGCGCCCGACGCGGTTGTGGTGGTGGCGACGGTGCGCGCGCTCAAGATGCATGGCGGCATCGAGCGGGGCGCGCTCGGCGAGGAGGATGTCACTGCCGTCGAGCGGGGCTTCGCCAATCTCGGCCGCCATCTCGACAATGTCGCCAAGTTCGGGGTTCCGGCGGTCGTGGCGATCAACCGTTTCACGGCGGACACGGATGCGGAAATCGCGGCGGTCCGGCGCCTCGCCGACGAACGCGGCGCATCCGCGCATGTCTGCACCCACTGGGCCGAGGGCGGCGCGGGCACGGAAAGCCTGGCTGAGGCGGTGGCCGCGCTCGCGGACAGCGGCGATGCGGAATTCGTCCCGATCTATCCGGACGGCCTGCCGCTCTGGGAGAAGATCGAGGCCGTCGCACGCGAGATCTACCGGGCCGACGGGGCCGAGGCGCCGGCGCGGGTGAAGGACCAGCTTGTGCGCTTCGAGGCCGGCGGGTTCGGCCATGTGCCGGTCTGCATGGCGAAGACGCAGTACAGCTTCTCCTCGGACCCTGTGCTCCGGGGCGCGCCCGAGGGCTACACCATCCCGGTGCGCGAGGTGCGGCTCGCGGCCGGCGCGGAGTTCGTGGTTGCGGTCTGCGGCGACATCATGACCATGCCGGGCCTGCCGCGCGTGCCGGCGGCGGAGGCCATCGGCCTCGACGAGGGCGGCGAGGTGGTCGGCCTGTTCTGACCGCGGATCGAAGCCTCTTCTCTCCGTCGCGGAAAGGGAGGGAAGAAGCATGTCCCGCGAAACAGGGACACGCCGCATGTGTCCCGGCCGCCGAGCGATTCGACCGGGCCGAACGGCGTTCTACCCGAGCACCCCCTCGCGGTGGCGGAGGAGCCGGCCGGGCAGGGCGCCGGTATGCTCGCCCCGGCGGATGACAATTCGGCCGTTGACGATCACCGTCTCGACGCCCGTCGGGTAGGTGTGCGGCTCGTCGAACGTCGCCTCGTCCCGGATCGTCTCCGCATCGAACAGAACGACATCCGCCGCCCAGCCCTCGCGCAGCAGGCCCCGGTCCGCCATGCCGAGCGCGCGCGCGGCATTGCCGGTCATCTTGGCGACGGCCTGCGGCAGGGTCAGCAGCCCCTGCTCGCGCGCATAGCGGCCCAGCACACGCGGGAAGGTGCCGTAGAGCCTCGGATGCGGCTTGCCCTGGGAGGTGACGCCGTAGGGCGCGACGCAGGGGCCGTCCGAGCCGACCGTCATCGAGGGCTCGGCCGCGATCCGCCGCACATCCTCCTCCGACATGCTGCGCACCAGGATGCGCGTCCCGCCCCGGTCCTCGATGACGATGTCGAACACCGTGTCCAGCGGGTCCTGGTTTCGCTCCTCGGCGATCTCCCAGATCGTCTTTCCCGGCTCGGCGGCGCCGGGCGAGTTGGCGATGCGGATGTCGTCCCAGCTTTCGATATGGCCGAAATTGTTGAAGCCGACCTCGGCGATCTTCTGGCGCACGCGCGACCGGAGCTGCGGGTCCGAGAGCCGCGCCAGCATCGCGTCGATGCCGCCCTCCTGCAGCCAGACCGGCAGCAGGAAGCGCAGCGGGTTGGTCGCCCAGTCGTAAGGGTACTGGTCGCAATGCACATCGACGCCGCGCGCCCGCGCCCGCTCGAACTGGCCCAGCAGCTTGTCCGCCTCGCCCCAGCGGCCGGTGCCGGAGAGCTTGAGGTGCGCTACCTGCACGTGGATGCCGCATTGCTCGCCGACGTCGATGGCTTCGGCCACCGCCTCGTGCACGCCGTGGCTTTCGTCGCGCACATGGCTCGAATAACGCCCGCCATGCGCCTTCACCACGCGGCCCAGCGCCAGCACTTCCTCTGCTTTCGCATAGCAGCCGGGCGCGGTGAACAGGCCGGAGGAGAGGCCGAGCGCGCCCGCCTCCATGGCTTCGGCCAGCATCTCCTGCATGTGGCGCAACTCCGCCTCCGCCGGGTCACGGTCCTCCATGCCCATCGCCATGAGGCGCAGCGTGTTGTGGCCGGCCTGCATCACCGTGTTCAGCGAGAGGTCGGGCCAGCTGTCCATGTAGCGGGCGAAGTCCGTCTCCTCGAAGGGCAGCCAGGGGGCGCTCGCAGAGAGATAGTCCTTCAGCATCTCGACCTTGCCGGGCAGCGCAGGCGCGACGGAGAAGCCGCAATTGCCGACCACCTCGGTCGTCACGCCCTGGCGGATCTTGCATTCCGCCTTCGGGTTGAGCGGCAGGGTGAAGTCGGAATGGGTGTGGATGTCGATGAAGCCCGGCGCGACGATGCGGCCCGCGGCGTCGATCACCGTCTCCGCGCTGCCGGCATAATCCTCCTCGATGGCCGCAATGCGCCCGTCGCGGATCGCCACGTCTGCCGTGCGTCCCGGCGCGCCGGTCCCGTCCACGACCTCTCCGCCCCTGATGAGAATGTCGTCCATTCAGGCGTCCTCCCGAAATCGCAAGCGTCGTGCGACAGGATAGCGCAATTCCGCCCGGTCAGGCGGGCGCGAGGTGGAGCCAGCCGGACCAGGCCATGTAGGTCCCGACGAGCAGGATCAGCACGCCGGACACATAGGGGGCCGACGCGAACAGGCGGTCCGTCGCCGAAAACCGCCTCGATGCGTAGCGCAGCCCCAGAACCGCAACCATGCCGACGGAGACCAGCGTGGCCGCAAGCCCGACCGAGAAGGACGCGACCATGCCGACGCCCAGCCAGAACTGCCCGATCCCGAGGCAGAGCAGCAGCACGGTGATCGCGGCGGGGCAGGGGATCAGGCCGCCGACCAGCCCGAAGCCGACGGTCTGCAGGCCGGTTGCCCTGCCGCCGGCAAAGCGGTCCTCGATTTCGCGGGCATGGGCGCGGGCGTGCGCATCCTCGCCGTGGCCGTGATGGTCGTGGTGCGACCGGGCGCCGCCGAATGCCCGCCAGAGCATGAAGAGGCCGACGGCGATGACGACCGCTCCGGAGCCCCCGATGAACCAGGGCTCCAGCCTCTCGCCGATCGCCTCATCCCCCCAGGAGAGCGCCAGCAGCGCCAGCACCCAGACGACAATGCTGTGCGAGAATGCGGCCGACACGCCCAGCAGGACGGCCTGAAACGGCGTTCCGCGCACGGCGACAATGAAGGCGGCCATCATCGTCTTGGAATGGCCCGGCTCGAGACCGTGCAGCGATCCCAGCACCAGGCCGATGGCGGCCAGATACAGGAACGATGTCGAGCCTTCCTGGATCAGCGAAATGAGGTCCATTTCGCCGTTCCGTCTTCTTCAGGACCGCTGCCGCGCTTGCACGTAACTTTCGAGCACGCGGTTGATCCGGGTCTGGTACCCCTTGCCGGGCGCGCGGAAATAGTCCAGCACCGAACGCTTGATGCGCATGGTGACCTGCTCCGTGCGATCCGGCCGGACGAGTTCGGCCTCGCGCCAGAAATCCGCGTCCAGTTCCGGGATATCGTCGAAATCGATCTCCGCATCCTCAACGGACGCGATCTCAGCCGGCGTCAGGGGTCTCGAATATCCGCTCACGATATGCCTGCCTTTCCTTCCGGGATGCGGGACGCGCCGAGATCAGGCGCAACCGCCCGCCGCGTGCGGTGTAGGCCACCACAATCGTGGCGGCCTCCACCCGGCCGATGCCGATATACCGCTCCTCGCCGTAATCCCGGCGTCGGTCGGTCCGCGCAAGCATCGGGCCTTCGAATATTCGCTTCGCCGTCTCGAAATCGATCCCGTGCTTGGCAACATTCGCGCGGTCTTTGGCCTCGTCCCATTCGAATTGCATTGCTTTATGTATGTATAGTTTGTCGTTACACCATAATCAAGTGCGAGGGGAACGGTTGGGGAAACGGCAGAGCATTCGGGTTCAGGCGGCCCCGCCCGCTATCGCCGGCTTGCGGTCGAACCAGGGGCGGGCGGCTTCGAGCTGGGCGGAGAAGCGGAAGAGCGTCGCCTCGTCCCCGTAGGGCGCGACCGCCTGCGCCGCGACCGGCAGGCCCTCGGCGCTCGTCCCGACGGGCAGCATGACCGCCGGCTGGCCGGTGATGTTGAACCAGACGGTGAACGGCGAGAAATGGAACACGCGCCGCCAGTATTCGTCCACGTCCTCCATCATCATGTCGAGCCAGCCGAGCTTCACCGCCGTGCCCGTCGCCAGCCCCGGCGTCAGCAGCAGGTCGTAATCGGCGTGGAAGGCGGCCATCTGCCGGCCGAGCCGGTGCATGGTCTGCGTTGCGCGCACATAGTCCGCGCCGCTCACCCGCTCGGCCATTTGCGCGGAAAGCCAGGTGATGCGCTCCACCTCGTCCTCGCGGGCCGCGCGGCCGGCGGTCGGGTGGCTCGCAAGGTTGACCGCGGTGTTGGCCGCCATGAGCGTGAGGAAGGTCGGCACCACGGCCTCGCCGTCGATGGCGGGGTCGGCCTCTTCCACCCGGTGCCCGAGGTCGGCCGCGAGGCTTGCGGTGTCCTCCAGCACGCGCAGCGCATCCGCGCCGACGGGAGCGCCGTTCGGCGTCCGGCGGGTGAAGGCGATCCGCAGCCTGCCGGGGTCGGCGCCAGCCTCCTCCAGGAACGGGCGGGCCGGGGGCGCCGCGCTGTAGGGGTCGCCTGCGCCCGGCCCGCGCGTGGCGTCGAGCAGGGCCGCGCTGTCGCGCACGGTGAGCGTGACGGCATGTTCGGTGGAAAGGCCGCCCAGCCCCTCGCCCATGAAGGGCGCCATGGTGTTGCGGTTGCGGGTGGGCTTGAGCCCGACAAGGCCGCAGCAGGCCGCGGGCGCGCGGATCGAGCCGAAGCCGTCCGAGGCGTGCGCCGCCGGCAGCATGCGCGCGCCGACGGCCGCGGCCGCCCCGCCGCTGGAGCCGCCGGATATGCGCGTCGCGTCCCAGGGGTTCTTCGTGGCCCCGTGCAATTGCGGCTCGCAGGTGAGGCTGAGGCCGAGCTCGCAGGTGTTGGTGCGCCCGAAGATCACCACGCCGGCGCGCTTCAGCCGCGTGACGAGCTCGCTGTCCTCCGCCGGCACGACATCCTCGAAGAATTTGCAGCCCCGCGTGGTCGGGCAGCCGGCGAGCGAGGCGCTCAAATCCTTCAGCAGGTAGGGCACGCCCCTGAGCGGGCCGTCGGGCAGCCCGTCGGCAATGGCCTGCCGCCCATAGTCGTAGAGCCGGGTGGTGACAGCGTTGACGGCGCCGTTGCGCGCCTCCACCCGCTCGATCGCGGCCTCCAGCAGCTCTTCCGGCGTGGTCTCCCCGCTCGCGACCAGTGCGGCCAGCCCCACCGCATCGTGGTTTTCGTAGTCCGTGAACGCAGCCATTCCGTTTCCCTCCGACGGGCCGATCCGGCGTCCGACCGTTCCGGCCGGGGCCCGCGCCAAGGTGGCACACCGGCGCCGGCGTCTCCAGACAAAGACGACGGGGCTCCGTCGTCCGGCCTTTCGCTCCGGAGCGGGCAGAGGGCCTGCGGCCGCGGGGCGATGCGTTGGCGTCAGCCGCGGTCCGGCCTCGGCATGCGGTAGCCGACCCCGCGCACGTTGAAGATCCACTTCGGGTTCGCCGCGTCCTCGCCGATCTTGGACCGAAGCTTCTTGATGAAATTGCGCACCAGGTTGGCGTCGCCCGCCGCGCGGTCGTTCCAGACGCGCCGCTCCAGGGTTTCGTATGTCACGACCCGTCCCGCGTTGAGCGAGAGGATGCGCAGAAGGTTGTATTCGGTGGCCGTGAGCTCGATCTCGCGCCCGTCCACCATGACCCGGCGCGCCTCGTAATGGATGGCGAGACCATGGAGCCTGAAGGGCTCGGGCTGGGCGACGCGCCGCAGCGCCGCCTCCACGCGGGCGGTGAGTTCCGTCGGCGAGAACGGCTTGACGATGTAGTCCGCCGCGCCCGCCTTGAGCGCCCTGGCGACGGTCTCGTCGCGACCGTAGCCGGAGATGAACACGACCGGCAGATCGGCGAGCTCGGGCACGCTTTCCATCAATGCGATCCCGTCCGCGCCGGGCAGCATGAGGTCGAGCAGGACCAGGCTCGGGGTCTCGGTGCGGATGATGTGGGCGAGCTCCTCGTGATCGCCCGTGACCAGGGGGGCGTATCCGGCGCCGGTGAGGATGCCGCGCACGTAGCGAAGCGTCTGCGGGTCGTCGTCCACCACCAGGATGCGGGAGGGTTCGAGCGGCGCCGGCGGGGGGATGCGCCGTCCGGACGGGGCGGCATCCGCTTCGCGGGCGTCGTCGACCGCCGGCAGGGTGAAGGTGAAGCGGCTGCCCCGGCCGAGGCCGTCGCTCTCGGCCCGGATCCGGCCGCCATGGGCCTCGACCAGCCCCTTGCAGATGACGAGGCCGAGGCCGGTATCCGCGATCGTCCGCGTGCCGCGCTCGCCGGGGACGGCGTATTTGCGGAAGAGCCGGGGCATGAGCCCGGGCGCGATCCCCCGGCCCTCGTCGGAGACCGAGACCGCGACGTGGAGGCCCTCGCGCTCAGCCGTGACCCGGATCGGGGTGGAATCCGGTGAATGCCTGGCGGCGTTGGAGATCAGGTTGTTCAGCACCTGCACGACGCGCCGCCGGTCCGCCATCACCCCGGGCAGGTCGCCGGGCAGGTCGATGAACACGCTGTGGCGGCCGCCGCCGGCCAGGAACGTGTTCCGCGCCCGGTCCACCAGGACGGCGACTTCGGACGGCTCCGGCGACACCGAGAGCGTGCCCGCCTCGATGCGTCCCGCGTCGAGCAGGGCGCCGATGAGGCTGCGCATGCGCCCGGCCTGCTCGTCGATGATGCGGTGGAACTCGTGCATCTCGGCCGGCTCGAGCTCGCCCAATTCCTCCAGCAACGTCGCGGCCGAGCCCTTAATGGCGGTAAGCGGGGCGCGAAGCTCGTGGCTCACCATGCCGAGGAATTCCGCGCGCTGACGCTCCAGCTCCTGGAGCGGCGCCAGGTCCTGTATGGTCGCGACCACCGACACCACCGCGTCGTCCTCGTCGCGGATCGGGGTCACGTTGACGAGCGTCGCGATGCTGCGCCCGTCCGGGACCGAGAGCTCGATTTCCTCGGCGCGCACCATCTCGCCATTGCCCAACTGCTGGGCGACCTGGAACTCGCCGAGGCGGATTTCCTGGCCGTCGGCGCGGCGGAAGGTAACTCTCTCCAGCAGCTCCTCGAAGGGACGGCCCGGGGTGCGCAGGCTCTCGCCGATGCGCCGCGCCTCGCGGTTGATCGTTACCAGATGGCCGGTTCGCGCATCGAGCACGATAACGCCGATCGGCGAGGTCTCGACCAGCGCTTCGAGGTCGGCCCGCGCGCGCCGCTCGTCGCGGTGCGTGCGCGCATTGGCGATGGCCGTCGCCGCCTGGCTGGCGAACAGCACGAGCACCTCCTCGTCCTCGTCGGTGAACGCCGGCGCCCCCTCCTTCTCGGCCAGGAAGAAGTTGCCGATATGCGCGCCCCGGTGGCGCATCGGCGTGCCCTGGAAGGTGTTCGAGCGCATCAGGTCTGCGGAGAAACCCAGTGTGCGCACGAAGTCCGGCAGGTCGGTCAGGCGGATCGGTCCCGGCAGGTCGCGGAAATGCGCGAAGAGTTCCGGCCCGTCCGTCCACTCCGTGAGTTGGTGGAACTCCTCCGGACTGAAGCCGGACGAAACGAACTCCTGGACCTGTCCGGCCTCGTCCACGGTGGCGATAAGGCCGTAGCGGGCGCCGGTAAGCGCGCAGGCGCCGTCGACCGCCTCCTGGAGCACGGTGGTGACGTTAAGGCTTGCGCTGATCCGCAGGATCGCCGCGCTGAGCGCGGAAATGCGTTCGCGAAGGGCTGCGATCTCGCGTTCGGGTCGGCTGGGCTCGCTCAACCTTTTCTCCCTGGTCGCCCGGGCGTGGAAACCCGGGCATCGCCTTCCGCGATCCGGCGGCAGGCCCCTGCGGCGCACCCTCGGAGCGCCTCCACGCCACCGGCGCGCGCCGACTCGCAGACCCCGGAGAAGGTTATGTAGAAAATACATTAACGGTCAATATTTATACGCTCGGGTTATGGAGTTTTCCGGCGCCAAACCCGGGACGATCGTCCTGCGGCCCGTTACGCCGCCGACCGGATGGCGGCGGCAGGGGCGCCGCCGTTCCATGACGTTCCACGGGGCTTCGCAGTTCCGGTTCGGGCGCTGTCGTTGACACGGACCCGGTTTCCGCCCAAACCGGGCGGGCGGGCTCGCGCTGCAGCGTTCGCGGGTCCGGTTTCGGCCGCGCGTGGAACAACCCCCGATGCATTTTGAGCTTCGTCTCTGGCGTTTTACCGAGGGCGTGCGCGGGCGCATCTTCCTGTCCATGTCGGTCGGCCTGCTGGCGGCGGCGCTCGGCGTGGCGCGGCTGGCGCTGCTGGGCTGGCTGATCGGGCGCGTGTTCGCGGGCGGCACGGCGGGCGAACTCGTCTGGCCGATAGTCGGCATCGCGGTCGTCATGGCCGCGCGCGGGGCCTGCGAGCACTGGCGGACCGTCGTCGCGCACAGGACCGCCGCGCTCGTGCAGAAGCGGCTGCGGCGCATGCTGTTCGACCGCATCGCGGCGCTCGGGCCCTCCTATGCCGGGCAGCAGCGTTCGGGCGCGCTCACGCTCTCGCTGGTGGACGGCGTCGAGCAGCTCGAAACCTATTTCGGGCAGTATCTGCCGCAGTTGCTGGTGTCGTTCCTGACGCCGCTGCTCATCTTCGCCTTCGTGGCCTTCATCGACCTTCCGGTGGCCGCGGTGCTGTTCGCCTTCGCGCTCGCCGCGCTGTTCCTGCCCGCCGCCTGGCACAGCCGCGACGTGCTGAACTCGCGCAGCCGGCAGCGCTCCTACGCCGATTTCGCCGCCGAGTTCCTCGATTCCATCCAGGGCCTCGGCACGCTCAAGGCCTTCGGGCAGAGCGCGGCGCGCGCCGACCTCCTGACCGCGAAGGCGCGCGAGCTGTTCCGGCGCACCATGTGGGTGCTCGGCACGAACACGCTCGCCCGCGGCATCACCGACTGCATGATCGCCATAGGCGCGGCCGCGGCGCTGGCGCTCGGTGCGTCGCGCGTCGCCTCGGGCGAGATGGCGCTCGCGGGCCTGCTCGTGATCCTGATGATGGGCGTCGAGATATTCCGCCCGATGCGCGACCTGCGCGCCGTGCTCCACCAGGGCATGGTCGGCCTGTCGGCGGCCCAGGGCATCTACGCCATCCTGGACGCCGAACCGGAAGTCGCGGACGGCCCGGAGAACGGCCGGGCGGACCGGCTGGAGCCGGCCATCGGCTTCGAGAACGTGACCTTCGGCTATCCCGGCGCGCGCGGCCCGGCGCATCGGGGGCTGTCCTTCTCGGTCGCGCCGGGCGAGCGCATCGGCGTGGTCGGGCAGAGCGGCTGCGGCAAGACCTCCATCGTGCGCCTGCTGCTGCGCTTCTTCGATCCCGATTCCGGGCGCGTCACGCTCGGCGGCATCGACCTGCGCGACATGAGCTTCGCGCAGATCCGGCGCAACATTTCGGTGGTCAACCAGGACACCTTCCTGTTCCACGGCACCATCGGCGAGAACATCCGCATGGGCCGCCCGGACGCCAGCCGGGAGGAGGTCGAGGAGGCGGCGCGGATCGCCAATATCCGGGGCTTCATCGACACGCTGCCGGACGGCTACGACACGATCATCGGCGAAAAGGGAATCAAGCTCTCGGGCGGCCAGCGCCAGCGGGTCGCGATTGCCCGCGCCGTGCTTCGCGACACGCCGATCCTGGTGCTGGACGAGGCGCTTTCGGCCGTCGATGCCGACAATGAAGCCGTGATCCAGGAAGCGCTCGACCGGCTGATGCAGGGCCGCACGGTGCTCATCCTGGCGCACCGGCTCTCCAGCGTCATCGACTGCGACCGCATCCTCGCGATGGAGGAAGGGCGGGTTGTCGAAAGCGGCTCGCACGGCGAACTCATGGGCTTGCCGGGCGGCGTCTATGCCTCGCTCATGCGCGAGCAGGCGCGCGAGTCCGAGGAGCGGGAGGACGACCTTCTCATCGACGCTCCTGAGCGCCCGACCACCGAGACCCTGGACGCGACGCCCGGCGGAGCGAAGCAGGCGCCGACGGAAGGGATCATCAGGGCGGAGGGCCTTTCCTGGTTCCAGGTCGTCGCCGCGCTGATGCGCGTGATCCTGCCGTGGAAGGGGCGTCTCGGCCTTACCTTCCTGTTCGGCGTCGTGCGGGTCCTGGCCTTCATCGGCGTGGGCGCGGTGAGCGCGCTCATCGTCTTCAGCCTGAAGAACGGTGAGCCCTGGGGCGACCTTCTCGTCTGGCTCTGGGTGCTGGCGCCCATGGCCGGCATCGTGCACTGGCTCGAATCCTGGGTCGCGCACGACATGGCCTACCGGCTGCTGGCGGAGATGCGGATCGACGCCTTCCGCAAGCTGGACAAGCTGGCGCCGGCCTATCTCGTGCGGCGGCGGACGGGTGACCTGATGAACCTCGCCACGCACGATATCGAGCTGATCGAGTATTTCTTCGCCCACACCGTCGCGCCGGCCTTCGTTGCCGTGCTGGTGCCGGCCATCGTCATCGTCGTCCTCGGCTGGGCGAGCCCGTGGATTGCGCTTGCGCTGGTTCCGTTCCTGGCCGCGGTGGGTTTCAGTCCGTTCCTGATGCGCGGCCGGGTGGACCGGCTCGGCTCGAAGGCGCGCGAGGCGGCGGGCGAGCTCGGCGCCTACGCCATCGACTCCGTCCAGGGGCTCGGCGAAATCGTCTCCTTCCAGGACGAGCGCCGGCGGGCGGACGGTTTCGACCGGCTCGCGGACCGGCATATCGCGCTCCGCCTGCCTTTCTTCGGCGAAGTGACGCTGCAGGAAAGCCTGCTGGAGGTGCTGACCGGCCTGGGCGGCCTTGCGGTGGTGGTGAGCGGCGCGCTGCTGGTCCAGGCGGGAACGGTCGATGCGGGCCTGCTGCCGCTGCTCGCCCTGCTCGCCATGTCCGCTTTCCTGCCGGTCTCGGAAATCGCCCAGATCGGCCGGCGGCTGGCCGACACGCTGGGCGCCACCCGGCGTTACTACGCGCTGGAGAACGAACCCGTGCCGGTGGCGGACGGGCCGGGCGCGGAAGAGGGCGCCGCCGCCGGGGCGGGCCTCTCGCTGGAAGGCGTGAGCTTCGCCTATCCCGGCCAGCACCGGCGCGCGCTGGGCGAGGTGACGGTGACCATCCCGGCCGGCAAAACGGTGGCGCTGGTCGGGGCGTCCGGCGCGGGCAAGACCACCACGGCGCAATTGCTGATGCGCTTCTGGGACCCGGATGCCGGGCGCATCCTGCTCAACGGCGTGGACCTGCGCGACTACAGGCTCGACGACCTGCGCAGCCGCATCGCGCTGGTCTCGCAGGATACGTATCTGTTCAACGACACGCTGCGCGCGAATGTCATGATCGCCCGGCCGGGCGCGAGCGAGGCGGAGCTGGCTGCGGCGCTCGACCATGCGGCCCTCGGCCCCCTCGTCGCCACCTTGCCGGACGGGCTGGAAACCGTGGTCGGCGAGCGAGGCGCCAGCCTTTCCGGCGGGCAGCGCCAGCGGGTCGCCATCGCGCGCGCCTTCCTGAAGGACGCGCCCATCCTCATCCTGGACGAGGCGACCAGCCACCTTGATGCGCTGAACGAGCTTGCCGTGCGCCGGGCACTGGACATGCTGAAGGCCGACAGGACTACCGTCGTCATCGCCCACCGGCTGTCCACCGTGCGCGATGCCGACAAGATCGTCGTTCTCGACGGAGGCCGGCTCGTCGAAACCGGCACGCACGGCGAACTGCTGGCGCGGCGCGGCCTCTATGCCGCGCTCGTCCACCGCCAGCTCGCAAGCGCATCCGCCGCCCAGTAGCCCGGCCCGCGCCTGCATCCCATGAACCGGCCCCGCGACCGCATCGGACTGGCGATCCTGCTCGTGGTCTCCGCCGTCGCGCTCTTTTCCATCCTCAATGCGGAGGTGAAGATCCTGCGCGCGGATTTCGGTTCCGTGCAGCTCGTCTGGGCCCGCTATGTCGGCGCGCTGCTCTTCATGATCGTCGTCTTCACGCCCATGCGCGGTCCGCGCTTCCTGCTGCTGCGGACGGCGCGGCCGGTTGCCCAGATCCTGCGCGGCGCTTGTCTGCTGGCGGCCTCGCTCTGCTTTTTCCTCGCAATCAAGTGGGTTCCGCTCGCCACGGCCGCAGCCATCACGATGCTGGGTCCCGTGTTCATCACCGCTCTGTCCGGGCCGGTTCTCGGCGAGCGGGTCGGACCCAGGCGCTGGTCGGCCGTCGCGATCGGCTTCGTGGGAGCGCTCGTCATCATCAGGCCCGGTTTCGGCGACACGCCCTGGCAGATCGTGTTCACGCTCGGGTCCGCCGTTTCGAGCGCCTTCTACGCACTGCTGACGCGCAAGCTCTCCGCAGGTGAGGACGCGGCGACATCGGCGACCATCGCGACCGTAGTGGGGACGGTCGCGCTCAGCCTTGTCGTCTGGAGCGACTGGCGCGCCCCGTCGGGCGCCGTCGAGATCGGCATGATCGCTTCGCTCGGCTTGCTCTCCGGCCTCGGCCACTATCTCTATACCGTAGCGCTCGGATGCGGCCCGGCCTCCGTCATCGCGCCCTTCAACTACAGCCACCTCATCTTCGCCGCGCTGCTCGGCTTCGTCGTCTTCGGCTACTTTCCGGACCTCTGGACCTGGGTGGGAGCGGGGCTGATTGTGGCGTCGGGCCTCTATATCGGCTATCGCGAGACCGTGCTGGCCAGGCGCGCATCCTGACCCGGAGAATGCAGACCTTGACGAGAGACGCCCTTGTCGTCGCGTTCGACGCCAGCGAGCGGGACCGCGGCTTTATCGCCGAAGCCTGGGGCGCGGCAGGCCCCCTCCTTTATCTCGCCGACGCCGCGTCGCCCGAAGCCCGCGCGCACATGCTGCAGCGCGCCGCAGCCCTGCTGGCCCGGCATACGGGCAACGACTTCCGGCAGGAGGAATGGCCCCTGCTGGCCGGCGCGCGGCTGTTGCAGATGCTGCCTGCCGGCGTGGACTTCATGCCGCTCAGGGACCTGCCGCCGGAGCTTCCCGTGGCCGGCAATGGCGGCGCTTCCGCCGAGCCGATGGCCGAGCACGGCGCCGCTTTGGCGCTGGCCGCCGCGAAGCGCCTGTTCGTCGAGCATGCGGAGCTCCGCGCCGGGCGCTTCAACCAGTTCGAGCCCAATATCAGGCTGGCCGGCGGCGTCTGCGGCATATTGGGTTTCGGCGGCATCGGCGTCGCGGTTTCCCGGCTGATGCGCGCCTTCGGCATGAAGATTCACGCCATCAACCGCCGTGGCGCCAGCGAAGAGCCGACAGACTGGATCGGCACGCCCGACCGGCTGGACGAGCTTTGCGAAGCCGCCGACATCCTGTTCGTCACCGCGCCGCTCAGCACCGCGACCGAGAAGGTTATCGATGCGGATGCGCTCCGGCGCATGAAGGACAGGGCCATCCTGGTGAATCTCGCGCGCGGCGAGATCATCGACGAGCGCGCGCTCTACGATCACCTGACCGCCCGGCCCTCCTTCACCGCATGCCTCGATGCCTGGTGGGTGGA
>JAJEAZ010000267.1 GCA_022824105.1 Alphaproteobacteria bacterium | reverse complement strand
TGCATGCCTCCTTCGGGGCAAAGGGCGGGACAGGGGTGTCCCTGTTTCGCGCGTATCGCGGGCGGGCGCGGGCGGGTGTCGGCGCCGGCGCGGTTCGCGCACCTGATTGCGCGCGCGAGACGGCGCACGCACCTCTCGCGCCTGCTCACGCCGGGGGCTTTTTCGGCCCCCAGCCGGTTGCTTTCTGCAGAAACGCCGAAAGGCGGCCCCGGGAGCCGCCTCTCTTTACTTTCATTCTACACCATACCGCCAAATGTCAAGCCCCTCCGGGAACAAAAAATGAAAATGCCGGAGATTTTTCACGAAATGCCGGTGGAACCGGGGCCCTGTCCGCCAAGGTCAAACCAGACAGATATCGGGAGCGGAGGGCCGCATGACATTTCATCCCGGATCCGGCGGGGCCGCAGCGGGATAGTGCGGGCCGGGCAGGACGCCTATAGTCCGGCGGCGATTCTTCCCGACTGGAGCGAGAGGCCGATGGAACTCGTCTTCCGCGACGACGCTTATGCCAGATCCTGCGAGGCCGTGGTGACGGCGGCCTCCCCGGCCGGCGTCGCGCTCGACCGCACCGTGTTCTACCCGACCGGCGGCGGCCAGCCCGGCGACACCGGCCGCCTGGTGGACGAAAGCGGCGCGGCGTTCGCCGTGCTGCCGGCCGTGAAGGGCGAGGGCGACGCGGTCCTGCATCCCCTCCCGGAGGGCATCGCGCCGCCCCGCGTCGGGGCGAAGGTGCGGGCCGAGATCGACTGGGAGCGGCGCTACCGGCACATGCGGATGCACACCTGCCTGCACCTGCTCTCGGCGGTCGTGACGGGAGGCGTCACCGGCGGCGCCGTCGGCGAGGCGAAGAGCCGGCTCGATTTCGACCTGCCGGACACGGCCCTCGACAAGGAGGCGCTCGGCGAGGCGCTGAACGCGCTCATCGAGGCCGACCACCCCGTTGTCCCGCGCTGGATCGACGAGGCCGAGCTCGACGCCAACCCGGAGCTGGTGCGCACTATGTCGGTGCAGCCGCCGCGCGGGGCCGGGCGGGTGCGCGTGCTGGAGATCGGCGCCGGCGTGGACCTGCAGCCCTGCGGCGGCACCCATGTCGCGAGGACGGGCGAGATCGGGCGCGTGCGCATCGGCAAGATCGAGAACAAGGGCCGGCGCAACCGGCGCATCAATGTCCATCTGGAGGCGGAGTCGCCATGAGCGCGCTGATCTCCACGGAGGAGCTGGCCAGACGGCTCGGCGAGGTCGTGCTGCTGGACGGCAGCCACCACCTGCCGACCGCCGGGCGCGACGCCGGGGCGGAGTTCCTGGAGGCGCATATTCCGGGCGCGCGCTTCTTCGACATAGACGGCGTGGCCGACAAGACGAGCGACCTGCCGCACATGCTGCCCGACGCGAAGGGGTTCGCGCTCGCCATGGGGGCGATGGGGATAAGCCGCACTGACGAGGTCGTGGTCTATGACACGGTCGGCACCACCGGCGCGGCGCGGGTCTGGTGGACCTTCCGCGCCTTCGGCCATGAGCGGGTGCGCGTGCTGGACGGCGGCCTGCCGAAATGGCTTGCCGAGGGCCGTCCCGTCGAGGCGGGCTACGCGGCCGAAGCGCAGCCGGCGCTGGTGCGCGCGCGGGAAGACATGCTGGCCAATATCGCAAGCCGCGCCGAGCAGGTGCTGGATGCGCGCAGCGCCGGGCGCTTCCACGGCACGGAGCCGGAGCCGAGGGCCGGGATGCGCAGCGGCCATATTCCCGGCAGCCTCAACCTGCCCTACACGGAGATCCTGGACCCGGCGAGCCGCACCTTCCGGGACAGGGCGGCGCTCCGCGCGGCGTTCGAGGCGGCGGGGCTCGACCTCGACAGGCCGGTGGCGGCCACCTGCGGGTCGGGCGTGAGCGCCGCCGTGCTGGCGCTCGGGCTTTACGAACTGGGACGAACCGATGCGGCCGTCTATGACGGCTCGTGGAGCGAATGGGGATCGCGAGAGGACACGCCGGTAGAGACATGACAGAGGGAAAACGCCCGGACACGGTGCTCACCCATGCGGGGCGCCATCCGCACGACTTTTTCGGCGTGGTCAACACGCCGGTCTTCCGCGCCTCGACGATCCTCTCGCGCACGGTCGCGGAGCGGCTCGCGCCCAAGGGTCCGCGCGACCCCGCCTACGGGCGGCGCGGCACGCCCACCATGTTCACCCTGGAGGACACGGTGGCCCAGATCGAGGGCGCGGCTGGCGCGGTCATCTGCCCCTCCGGCATGGCGGCGGTGGCGCTCGGCTACTCCTCCATGCTGTCGGCCGGCGACCATGTGCTGGTGGCGGACTGCGTCTATGCCCCGGCGCGGCGCTACGCCACCGAGGCGCTGCCGCGCCACGGCATCGGGGCCACCTTCTTCGACCCCGCCATCGGCGCCGGCATCGCCGAGCTGATGCGCCCGGAGACGAAGCTGGTCTATCTGGAGGCGCCGGGCTCGCAGACCTTCGAGATGCAGGACGTGCCGGCGATCGCCGAGGTCGCCCGTGCCCGCGGGGCGCGCGTCGCGATCGACAACACCTGGGCGACGCCGCTCTATTTCAAGCCGTTCGACCACGGCGCGGACATCTCCATCCATGCCGCGACCAAATATATCGTCGGCCATTCGGACGCGATGCTGGGCGTCGTCACCTGCCGCGACGCCGAGAGCCTGGAGGCGGTGCGCGCCTGGTGGAACATGACCGGGCTTTGCGCCGGCCCGGACGACATCTATCTCGGCACGCGCGGCATCCGCACCATGAGCGTCCGGCTCGCCCGCCACCAGGAGAACGCGATGCGGGTCGCGACCTGGCTCCAGGGCCGCCCGGAAGTCGAGCGGGTGCTCTATCCCGCGCTGCCCGACGACCCCGGCCATACGATCTGGAAGCGGGACTTCACCGGCGCGTCGGGCCTGTTCGGCCTGCTGCTCAATCCGGCGAGCGCGGAGGCCGTGGCGGCGATGCTGGACGGGCTGGAGCTGTTCGGCATGGGCTCCAGCTGGGGCGGCTTCGAGAGCCTGATCGTGCCGAGCGACCCTTCGGCCTGGCGCACGGCCACGGTCTGGAACCCCGCCGGCCCCCTGCTCCGCCTCCATATCGGCCTGGAGGACCCCGAAGACCTGATCGCCGACCTCGAAGCCGGCTTCGCAAGGCTGAGGGCGGCGGGGTAGGGCGGGCAACGGCGC
>JAJEAZ010000083.1 GCA_022824105.1 Alphaproteobacteria bacterium | reverse complement strand
TCGCCGATGCCTTCGAGCGCCGCGATGCGCTCGCCGGTGACGGCCTGAAGCTGGACGCGGAGTTCGGCCGCGTCGTCGGTCACTAGCTCGGCCCGGTCCCGCGCCCTGCTGATCTCGACATAGAAGCTCTTCTGGGTGGTGAGATGCTTGTGCCGCGCCTCCATCGCGGCGATCACGTTGTCCACCGTGCGGCCCTGGAAGGCGTGCACGGTCGAGGCCCAGGCATGGTCGAGATGGCGCAGTTGCGGATCGCCCCTGCCGAGTTCGAGCGTCTTGCCGTCCTCCAGGCGGAACGTCACCCGCCCGTTCCCGACGCGCAGGACCTCCGCCGTCCGGCTGTTGACCAGGCCGAGGCCGGCATCGTTGCGGGTCCAGCGGATGCGGTCGCCCGCACGCAGCTCGATTTCCTCGACGCGGTAGACCTCGCTGCCGCCCCGGCGCCCGCCGATCTCCCCGGGCTTCCAGGCGATCTTGCCCTCCTTGCCGTCGTCGAGCAGGACCTCACGGCTCCGGTGATCGACGCCCATCACGCGGCGCTCGTCGCCCTTCTCGACGCCGATCCGCTTGTAGGGGCGGTGGAACGCCACCACGTCGCCCGCGCCGTAATTCGCGGCGAGCGCTTTCTCGGCAGTGGTGTAGCCCATCGAGACCAGGCGTTCGCTCTGCATCGCCGGTCCGTGGATGCGGCCTTCGCGGGCGAGCCGCTCGCGGATATGGTCGTTGATCTGCAGGCGCAGCTCGTGCGAGGGCGCCATGACGCCGGTGTTCTCCCGCGCCTCCGCGTCGAGCCGGAGCCATCGGGCGGCGACGGCGCCGGCAATGTTGTCCGGCTTCACCTCCGCGACGTTGCTGCCGAGCTTCTCGAAGGCGCGCTCGATATCGCCCTTGAGGCTCGCCTCGACCGCTTCCTTCAGCACCGGGTCGCGCTGGCGCATGATCTCGTCCATCGTTGCGGTCTGCATGCCGGCCGCCTGGAACTGGGCGAAGGGCTTGCCGGCGTCCACCGCGTCGAGCTGCTTGGCGTCGCCCACCAGCACCACGCGGGGCATGCGCAGCTCGGCCGCGATACGCAGCAGGTCGCGCGCCTGCTGGGTGGAAGCGAGCGAGCCCTCGTCGACCACCAGAACGGTCTTGGCGAAGGCGGCGCGCATCTCCCTGGCGCCCTTCCTCGTCAGCCTGCCCTCGGCCACGCCGGCATTGCGGGCGAGGAACATCTGAAGGGTTTCCGTGGGAATGCCGGCTTCCGACGCAAGCGTCTGCGCCGCCGAGGCCGAGGGCGCGAGGCCGGCCATGCGCCAGCCCTTCTTCTCCGCCAGTACCCTGGCCCGGTTCAGCATGGTGGTCTTGCCGGTGCCGGCGTAGCCCTGCACGCCGACCACCCGGTCCTTCGCCGACAGGATCAGCTTCACCGCGTCCTTCTGCCCGGCCGTGAGCGGTCCCTTGTTGAGGTGGCCCTGCACCTGCCAGCCCCGCATGAGAGCCCGGCCGCGCGCCTGGCCGCCCCGCATGAGCGCCACCGTCTCGCGCTCCTCGCCGGCGGTCTTCTCCGTCGCAAGCGAATCTTCCGCGCCCGGGACGTTCACGGCATGCAGCGTTCCGGCCTTCTCCAGCGCCGCCACCTCCCGCTCCGCGTCCCCGATCGCGACCGCGCCCGGCGCGTGGGCGAGCGCGGCGGCGAACAGGTCGGCGCGCGAAAACACCGCCGCGCGCTCCGAAAGATGTGCCATTGCCCAGGCGACGGCCTCGGCGGCGCGAGACGGCGCAGCCTCCGCCGCCGTTTCCCGCTCGGCCGCTTGCGCCCGACCGTCGAACGGCAGTTCGGCCTGGAGACCTGCATCGGCCGCCCTTGCCGAACCGCCGGACTGCGGCGACGCGCTGCCGATTTGCTGCAGGGCGTGCGCCGCCGTCGGAGCGTCCCTGCCGGACCCGGCCAGCGGCTCCGCCGCCATGCCCCGTTCGGGCACGGCGGAATTCTCGACGGCCTGCGATACCAGCGACTTCGCATCGAGGCCGAGGTCGGCGGCCTGGCGCTGCCACACGCCCCGGAGCTCGCCGCGGTCGATGTCGCGCTTCTTCGCCCGCGTCATCAGCGCAGCGCGCTCCGCGATGCGCGGATTGTCGGCGGAAGCGCCGAGCCCGCGCGCTTCCATCGCCGCCTCGATCTCGGCGCGCCGGCTCGAGAACGCCTCGATGGTTTCGCGTGAGACGCCGGCGATCTCGAAGCGCCCGTCGGCATGGGTCTTCTCGATGCCGTAGCCGAGCCTGCCTAGACCCGCCGCGAGCTCGCTGCGGTAGAGCATGCCGATCAGCTTCTGGTTGGCGTAAAGGCTCTCGTTGGCCATCGAGCGCCACTTGCCGTCCTCTCCCTGCACCATGTTGGCAAGCACGGCATGGGTGTGGAGCTGCGGGTCGAGGTTCCGCGAGGTGTCGTGCCGGAAGGTGGCGGCGACGATCTTCTGGTTGCCCACCCGCTCCATCTTCCCGGTCTTCGGGGCCTGCCCTCCCGGCTCGGGGGCCGGGACAGGCTTACCCGATCCGGGAGCCTGCCCCGGACCCGATCCGGGGTCCTTCATGCGGGTTTCGGCGGCGTTCTTCTCCACCCAGGCCAGCGTCGTCGCCACGGCGCGGTCGTGGGCCTCGACGATGCGCCGGTCGCCTCCGACCAGCGCGGCGATCGAGACCGATTTGGGCGCCGAGAAGGTGAGGTCGCGGCCGGGCCGGTGCTCGATACTCCCGTCCTTGCCGCGCCGCCCGAGCCGCGTGTCGGAACCGTCCGGCACCTTGCCTTCGAGCACCGCCCGGAAGGTATCGGCATCCACCGGACCCTTCAGTCCGAGCTCTTCGGCGCCTTTCCCTGCCCAGGCGCTGGCGTCGCGGTGTTCGGGATCGTCCTTCGCGTAGTAGCCGTCGCGCTCGTAGTAGGACGCGCCCTGGGCCGCCGAGGACAGCGCGCCGATCGACAGCATGTCAGTGCCAGTCGAACGACCGGCGCCAGTCGTCGCAGACCTCCGCCGGTCGTTCTTCGCCGGCCCGTTTCGTCGGGCCCGAGGCCTCCGCTCCGTTCCCTCCGGAAACCGTACAGCCATCCCCGGATGGTGCCCCATCGCCGTTCTCTGCGACGGCCTCGGTCAGGGCTTCGCAAGCATCCGGCTCCGACGAAACCGGCTGCGCCGGCACCGGTCTGCGGCCGGTTTCCGTATCCTCGACGACGTCGAGGTCAAACTCGTCCTGCGGGCGCGTCAGGTCGATGGCTCCGTCATCGGCTTTCCCCGCTCCCTCGCTCGCGGTCTCTCCCGGCAGCGGAGGAAGATCGAGTTCGCCCTGGATCTGGCGGGGGTTCGGCGCATCCTGCCGCGCGGGCGCCGCGGTGGCGGATGCAGATCCTCCTCGTTCTGCCGTATCCGGAATCGACATGTTGTCGGCACAGGGTAGGGCTGTAGCTTCGGTTTCCGGAGGACTCGCGGCGCCGTCCGGCCGCCCGGCGGGCTCGGCAGCATCCCGCTCGCGCGGCACGAACCGTTCGGCAGCCTTCGGCCGGAAGACGTATTTCAGGCGGATGGAGGCGACCGGGAAGGGGCCGGGGAACTTCAGATAACCCTCCAGGTTGGCGAGCCGCATGATCTCCGACGGCAGCGCCAGCGCCCTGAGCTCGCGCCGCGGCGTCAGGCTCACCCCGTCCCGGATGGTGTTGGCGCCGTAGGAGAAGCCCTCGGAGACTTCCTCGATCTCGCTCCGCCCGAGGCTGTCGGCCGACCATTGCGCGGTGTCCCGGTCGGGCGCGGCCAGCACCACGCGGGTGCCGCAGAGCCCCGAAACCGTCTCCGCCCCGTTGCGCCCGTAGAGGTCGCGCAGCGCCGAGGCGACCTGGACGCCGAGCACGAAGCAGCCGCCGAACTGGCGGCTTTCGGCGAGGCCCGGCTGGAGCGACGGCACCTGGTGCAGGGTGGGCAGCTCGTCGAGAATCACCCAGATGCGCCTTCCGTCGTCCTGGGCCAGCGACAGCATCGCGTTGACCGCGATCTCCAGCCAGGTGGATATGAGTCCGCGCAGGCTGGCGTGCTGATCGCCGCGGGAGGTGAGGAACAGGAACCCGTCCTTGTCTTCCTCTCCGATCCATTCCCGGATCGAGAACGGCTTGCCCTCGTCCGGCAGGAACTCCAGCGCGCCGAGATTGGCGGTGAGCATGGCGCGCACCGAGAGCGCCGTCTTCGGGTTCTCGGGATCGACGATCGACTGCGCGACCGTGCCTTCCATCGCCTGGGCCAGCGCCGTCAGCTCGGTCTTCAGCAGATGGTCGACCAGGACCTTGTTGCGCGTCTCGCCCTTGCCGCGCAGCACGCCGGCGCCGTTGGCGAACAATTGCCTTGCCGCCGTGACCCAGAACGGGTCCACCGTGTCCTTCTGCTGCGGGATCAGCGCCGCGGCCATCATGTCGAAGTCGCGCGGGTTGCGCGCCTCGTAGAACGGCGACCAGCGCGGCGCGCGGGCATCGAGCGGGTTCATCAGCACGTCGCGGTCCTTGTCGAAGAAGGACCGGGTGTAGGAACCCATCTTGTCGTAGATCACGCAGCGCTCGCCCTTCTCACGGATCTGCGCCACCAGGTCGGAGATCAGCACCGTTTTACCCGAGCCCGTGGTGCCCGAGACGATGGTGTGCTGGGTCTCGGTCCGCTCCGGCCAGGGGATGCCGGCAATACTGTAGGGCCGCAGCCGCTTGCCGCCCGGTAGCCGCGCGAGCGCGCGGTGATGCGGCGCCTGGACCCGCCGGCGCAGCTCCCCGGCGGTGACCATCTCGGCGCCCCGGATGCGCTTCTGCCGGCCGAGCCGGGCGCCGCGATACCAGAACACGACCAGGAACAGCCCGATCAGCCCGGCGCCGGCTATGGCCCCTAGCCCGGCGCTCGCAAACGTCTCGGCCCTGATCCGCTCCCGCGCCTCTCTGGCCGGGACCGAGGCGGCGATGTCGCGGATGCGCAGCACGCGCCGAGTGCCGTCCTCGAACCGCACCTCCTGACCCGAGTCCGGGTCGTAGCCGAGCACCAGCTTGGCCTCGGCCAGCGTCACCATGCCGGCGGCGTACCACTCCGCGCCCGTGGTCCGCTGCCACAGCGTCCAGGCCGGCACCGCCACGGTGGTGAAGGCGGCGAACAGCAGGGCCGCCTGGAACAGCTGGCCCCACATGCGGATGCCGTGGAAGACGGTCTGGCCGCCCCTGAGCGTGCTGCCGCCGATGCCGCGCATAGCCGGTCTCCTTCAGGTTGCGTGAATCGCCGCCGGGAGGCGGGGGATGGCGGGGGCCGGGCGAAGGGGACCGGGCCGGAGAGAGCCCGCCCGCCGATGCGATCGGAGGCCATGACCATGACGCGCACATCCAGGGAACCGGAAGCGCGCCGCCCCACCGCGCGCGAACGCGCTGTCGTGCTCGGCGGCTTCGCCGTTGCTGCAGTCTGGACCGGGATTTCGGCCGCGTTCGGCACCGGGATGGAGGCCGTCATTGCCCTGTGGCTCGCGGCCGTCGGCTGGGCGGTCCTCGCCAGCTTTGCCTGTGTGCTGCGGCGCGGTCTCCGCGACCGCGACTGGAGCGCCTTCCGCCGCTCTGAGTTGCCCCACGACAACGACACCCTGGATTGGTCGACGAAAAGCGGCGCCCATGTCGACCTGGCCGTCGCCGAGGAGCACGAACGCCTGATGCGCGGCGACTGAGACCGGGGATGTCCGCTCCGGGATCACCCCGAGGAGTCCCCCCAGCCCGTCTCGTCCTGCCGCCGCCCGGCCGCTCCCGCCCCGCCCGGCGCGCCGGGCGCGCCGTCGGGCACCGCGTTCTTCGCCGTGCCGAACAGCTTGCCGGCGAGCCAGTCGCCGACCGCGGGCAGGTTCTCGGTGGCGTGATGCTCGAAGGACTTGCCGGTCTCGGCCTCGACCCCGGCGCGGCCCGCGGCGGTTTCCTGCCCGGTCACCGTCTGGCGCGCCTCGCGCGCGGCGCCCTTCATGGTCATGTCGGTCTTCGTCCCGGCCCGTTCGGCCCTCGCCGCCGCGTCGGTCTCGCCGGGCCGCGGCGCGCCCGCTTCCCGCGCCCGGTCGCGCACCCCCGCCGACCAGCCGGCATGGGCCGCCGCGGTCTCCGTCCTGTAGGCGCCGCGCAGCTTGCCGGCGGCGGCCTCGTATTCCGCCGCGCCGCCGACCGAGGCCGGGTCCGGACCCGCCGGCGCCGGATACTTCTCGGCGATGAACGCGGCGGCGTATTCCCGGAGCTGTTCCGAATCCTCCGCCGTCTGCGGCGAGGCGATGCGCATGGCGCCCGCCGCGCCGAGGGCGCGGCCGTCCGTCCCCGGCTGCTCCGACAGCCAGGCGAAGAAGGGCTGGCCGAGCTCGCGCTCGATCGCCTGCGCGTCCGAGCGCACCTGGGCGGCCTGCTCGGACCAGCTCTCGGATTCCTGCCGCGCCAGCGAGGCCCGCTCCTGGAAGGACCGCATGCGGGTGAGGTTGGCCGACAGGCTCTCGTCCAGGCTTGCCATCTCGCTGTCGCCGGTCTGGGTGGAATACCGTCTGGAGGCTTCCGAGACCCGGCCCCAGGTCTCGGTGACGCCGTGCTGGCGGTCGTATTCCTTGACCCGGTTCCAGGCGTCGGACTCGACGGTCTGGCCGCGCCACATCACCGAACCGTCCGCCTTCGCCTTGACAACGAAGTCCCAGCCGCCGCCGACGCTGGCCTGGCCGGTCAGCACCGCCGCCTGGTTCTTGGTGATCCCGGCGATCTCGGCCAGCTTCTCGACATGGGAATCGAGCGCCTGCGCCTGGCTGCCCTCGCTCTCGGTCACGCCGCGCGCATGGGCCTCGCCCGTGCTGACGTCGTGGCTGTAGCGCTGGATCATCGCCGTCGCGTCGGTGACGGCGGCGTTGCGCGCCTGGCCCGCCTCGGCCGACCAGTGGCGCGACAGCGTCCGGGCCTCCGCCGCCCGGGTCTCGTGGGAGGTGGCGAGCGACTCCGACAGCCTGACCCCGGCCGCCGGTATCCGGCTGGTGGCGGCGCCGGCGTCGGCCACCACGGTCCCGTCCCCCGTCACCGTCATCGCCGCGCCCATCGGCGCGTAGCCGGTGTAGCGGTCGCTGTCGACATGGGCCGACGTGCGGATCTGGCGGCCCTCCAGGGTCGCGAAGCGGTGCGTGTCGTAGCCGGTGTTGGCCAATGAGAGGTTGCCCGTGGTGCCCTCATGCGCGGCGGAGCTGGCCGCGTCCTGGCCGACCGCGAGGACCGAGGTCGCGAGCACCGTCGCCTTCGACAATCCATACGCCAATGCCGCCGCCAGAAACGGCACCGACATCGAGAGGTATCCGCTCATCACCGCGACGTCGGAGGCGACCGCCCTTATGCCCGCCTGCGCCACCAGCGAGACGCCGACCTCGCCGTTCGGCATGATCGCGAGCGCCTGCATGCGCTCGGCCGCTTCGCCCATGGAAATGCGGTGCAGCACCGCGTAGAGCGGCCCCCAGGACTGGAGCCAGATCAGCCCCGTCATGTACGACCGGAATATGGTTGCCCCGGCCGGGGTCAGCATCAGGAGCACCGCCATGGGGAAGGCGCCGACATAGAGGCACTCGAAGACGATCCGCAGCAGCGGCACCCAGGTCTCGGCCTGCCGGCCGATCGCCCGGTAGGCCGAGACGGTCTGGGCCTCCGCCCGGGCCTCGGTGTAGGCGCGCAGGGCGGCGGCGTTGCCGGCCTCCGCCGCCCATTGCTCGCCGGCGTCGTGGACGGCGTTCAGGACCATCTGCTGGCGCATGATTTCCGCGGCGGACCGCGC
>JAJEAZ010000606.1 GCA_022824105.1 Alphaproteobacteria bacterium | reverse complement strand
CTGCACCGCCACCTGCCCGACCTTCAAGCTCTTGGGCGACGAGCTCGACAGCCCGCGCGGGCGCATCTACCTCATCAAGGACATGCTGGAGAACGACCGGGCGGCCGACGCGCTGACGGTGCGCCACATCGACCGCTGCCTCTCCTGCCTCTCCTGCATGACCACCTGCCCCTCGGGCGTGAACTACATGCACCTGGTGGACCATGCGCGCGCCCATATCGAGCGGACCTTCACCCGCCCGCCGGCCGAACGCTGGCTGCGCCGGCTGCTGGCCCTGGCGCTGCCGCGCCCGGCGCTGTTCCGCGCGGCGCTGCTGGGCGCGCTGGCGGCGAGGCCGCTTGCCCGCTTCCTGCCGGGCAGGCTCGGCGCGATGGCCGGCATGGCGCCCCGCCGCCTGTCCCCGCCCTCGCCGGTGGACCGCCCGCAGACCTTCCCGGCCGAGGGCGAGCGGAAGATGCGGGTGGCGCTGCTGACCGGCTGCGCGCAGACCGTGCTCGACCCCGCCATCAACGAGGCGACGGTGCGCCTGCTGACCCGCATGGGCGCGGAGGTCGTCGTGGCGGAGGGGGCCGGCTGCTGCGGGGCGCTCGTCCACCATATGGGGCAGGCGGAAGCGGGGAAGCGGGCGGCGGCGGCCAATGTCCGCGCCTGGATGCGCGCGGCGCCCGACCGCATCGTCGTCAATGCGTCCGGCTGCGGCACGCAGGTGAAGGACTATGGCTACATGCTGCGCAACGACCCGGCGCTCGCGGAAAACGCGGCCTGGGTCTCGGCGCGCACCCGCGACCTGACCGAACTGCTGGACGAGCTCGGTTTCGCGGAGCGGACGGCGAACAGCCCGGTCCCGAGGCTGCGCGTCGCCTACCACTCGGCCTGCTCGATGCAGCACGGGCAGAAGATAACGACGCTGCCCCTGCGCCTGCTGGAAGCCGCCGGCTTCGAGCCGCTCGCCGTGCCGGAGGGCCATATCTGCTGCGGCTCCGCCGGCACCTACAACCTGCTGCAGCCGGAACTGGCCGCGCGCCTGCGGGATCGCAAGGCCGCGCATATCGAGAGCACGGAGCCGGACGCCGTGGCGGCGGGCAATATCGGCTGCATGGTCCAGATCGCCGGCGCCACGAGCCTCCCCGTCCTCCACACCGCCCAACTCCTCGACTGGGCCACCGGCGGCCCGCGGCCCGAAAAGGTGTAGGGGCCGCCGCTCGCAGACCGGACGCGCCCTGCCGCGGCCGCCGGAATTGTCATGGAATGTCATGTTCGCCATGCGCGCGGCGCATATTCGGGTGTCCGTTCAGGCATGACGCCATCGTCTCGGGCGACGGCTGCGGATATTCCATCCGGTTCCGATATCTGTCTGTCATCGGCACAGGTCCTTTCTCCCGGTCCGGTTTCGCTCCTGCCGCGAGCCTGCGGCGGGGTCCCTGTTTTGCGCGCGTTTCGCGCGGGCGGGCGGGGCCGCGGGCGGGTGTCGGCGCCGGCGCGGTTCGCGCGGCTGATTGCGCGCGCGAGACGGCGGACGCACCTCGCCCGTCGGTTCCCGCCGGGGGCTTTTTCGCGGCCCCCGGCCGTCGCTTTCTGCAGAAACGCCGAAAGGCGGCCCCGGAAGCCGCCTCTCTCTACTTTCATCATACACCATACCGCCAAATGTCAAGCCCGGCCGGGAACAAAAAAAGAAAATTCCGGGTGTTTCTCTCGCAGCCCGTTGAGCCGGCGGGATAATCGCAGGTTCTCTTCATCCCGATCAGCGGTGCCATGCCGGCGGTCTCGACCTGGGACTCATCGCAAGGGCTGCGGGTCGGAATCGTCGCCCCCAACCGTTGCCCCGGCCCCCACCTGTCGCCGCCTACCGGAGTAATACATCTCGTCCCTGCTTGTATCCAGCACGCTCGCGGGCCCGGTTACTGCCCGCTCTGCGCTCTCTTTCGTCGCCCCGGCCCCCGAGCCGGGGCCCATCCCTGACTCGCGCCACCGCCGCAGCCGGTGAAGAGCAGGCTCAACCGCTGAAACTGCCGCCAGGACCGAGGCTGGGCCCCGGATCGGGGTCCGGGGCGACGGTTGGAGGCGTGCGTTGCGAAGTCACCAGACCGAGATGTGTGAATCCGGTAGGCTTCCCCGCTCGGGGACAGGCAGGGGCCGGGGCGACGATAGAGGCCGCAATCTTCCCATGAGTCTGAATTCGATGCCGTTGGTGTCAGCCCGAATACCAGACCGAGTAGGCGTTCGGCGCCAGCATGAAGGGGATGTGGTAGCGCCCGTCCGGGTCCGGCATCTCCAGGCGCACGACGACTTCGCGCATGAAGCGCGGACCGTGCGGCGGCGGCGTCATGGCTGCGAAACAGGCCCCGACATCCAGCACCATCTCATAGACGGCGCCGGGCCTCACCTCCGCCGGGTCGATTTCCCGCTGGAGCCGGCCGCCCTCGTCGGTCGTCTGCCTGAACAGTTCGGTGCGCCGGCCGTCAGCCTCGATCCGCGCGAGCGTGACGAGGACGCCGCCCGCATGGGTGCCGTCGACCGAGTTCAGCGTGTGCGTGGACAGGAGCGCCATCGGCTACTCGATCGACGCCTTGTCGCGCTTGTCGGTGGTGGCGAGCACGATCGGG
>JAJEAZ010000526.1 GCA_022824105.1 Alphaproteobacteria bacterium | reverse complement strand
CCGCCTCGACCCGTGGCCGGACGCGGTGCTCGGCCTTTCGCGGCTCAGGCGCAAATACATCATCGGCACCTGCTCCAACGGCAATATCGCGCTCATGGTGAACATGGCCCGCCATGCCCGGCTGCCCTGGGACACGATCCTCGGCGCGGAAGTCGCGCGGGCCTACAAGCCGCAGCCGGACGCCTACCGGCTGAGCTGCGCCGCGCTCGGCCTCGCGCCCGAAGAGGTGATGATGACGGCGGCCCACAATGGCGACCTGCACGCCGCCGCCGCCCAGGGCATGGCGACCGCCTTCGTGCCCCGCCGGACGGAGCACGGCCCCGGCCAGACGACGGACCTGGAGGCCGATCCCGGTTTCACCGTGGTCGCGGAAGACTTCATCGACCTCGCGGACCGGCTGGGCTGCCCCTGACGCCCGGTCAGGAAGCCAGCGCCTCCTCGACGAAGTCCAGCCGGTCCTGGCCGAAGAACATCTCGTCGCCGACGAAGAAGGTCGGCGCGCCGAACGCGCCGCGCGCCACCGCCTCCCCGGTATTGGCGATCAGTTGCTGCTTGATCGCCGGCTCCTGCGTCGCGGCGAACAGCGCGTCGGCGTCGAGGCCGGCGGCGGCGAGCACCTCGCGCAGCACGTCGAGGTCGCCGGTATTCTTCTCCTCGACCCACATCGCCGTGAACACGGCGTCGGCATAGGTCTTGAAGCAACCGTCGCGCTGGGCGGCGAGGCAGCCGCGCATGAGTCCGAGCGTCATGATCGGGAAGAACGGGTTGCGCTTGTAGGGAACGCCGTATCGCCTGGCGAAGCGCGGCAGGTCCACAGTGTAGTAGGCGGACTTGGCGGGCACATCGCCGGGCGGCGCATTGCCGGTCTCCTTGAACACGCCGCCCAGAAGCATCGGCTTCCAGACGATCTCCGCACCCGTGCGCTCGGCGATGCCGGGCATCTGCGTGTGGGCGAGATAGGCGGTCGGCGAACCGACATCGAACCAGAATTCAAGGCGTTTCGGCATGGGGAAGTCCCGTTTCCTCGACGTTCGCCGGACTATAGCGGTTCCGCTGCGTCTGGAAACACCTTCCGCCTGACTGCGGCCGGTGCGCCTCATTTGCAGCGGTGCGGTTCCCGGCTTCTGGAGTGCAGTGTCTTGCATAGCTGCGGAGCGTTCCCTATCGTCCGCCGTTGCGTATTGGATTGAGAGTTTGCGCCCGGTGGCCAGAATCGAAGGATTCCGCGTCGAAAATTATCGTTCGCTCAAGAATATCGGGCTCGGACGGCTGTCGATGTTGCACCCCGGCGATCCCCTGACACCGATAACGGCGGTGATCGGCAAGAATGGCGTTGGCAAGAGCGCGCTCTTCGACGCATTGGGGTTTCTGTCGGATTGCCTGAAGTTCGGTGCCGAAGAAGCTTGCAACATAAAGGGGCGTGGCGGTTTTGACCGCATCCGATCTCAGGGCGCAGGCGAACCGATCGGCTTTGAGATCTACTACCGGGAAACCGAGGATACCTGGCCGGTGGGTTACCTGGTCGATATTGACAGCGATGATTCCGGGCGTCCTTTTGTATCTTCGGAATTTCTCGTTCAATGTCGCGAAGAAGCTGGTGCGTCGGGCGTTCATATGTTTTTGTTGATGGAACAAGGCGCCGGAGTTGCATGGAAAGGGTCTTCGTCGGGACGACGGATAGTAGGGAATGGGATCAATCCGTGGTTTATGCGCGAGGCAATCCAAAGAATGCGCCAAGGAGATAGGGATGCAGAAATTGAATTAATCGATATGAGAGACAAGGAAAGGTTGGCGATAGCGACATTGGGTGCATTGAAGCAGCATCCAAGAATTACTTCATTTCGGCATTTTCTGGAAGGCTGGCATCTTAGCTATTTTACCCCGGGGTCCGCACGACAATTGCCTTTGGCAGGCTCTCAGAAATACATGAATTCCAGTGGAGATAATCTCGCCAATGTTGTTCAATTTATGAAAGAAAATCATCCGGAAAATTTTGAAATTGTTCTAAGGCGTATTGCGGATAGAATTCCGGGGATCGACAAGATAGACACCGAAATCAGCACCGATGGACGCTTGCTCCTGCGTTTTGACGATAAGGGATTTACCGATCCGTTCTATGCCCAGCAGATGTCGGACGGCACCTTGAAGCTCTTTGCCTACCTCATCATGCTGGAGCATCCGGACCCGCCGCCGTTCATTTGCATCGAGGAGCCGGAGAACGGGCTTTACCCCAAGCTGCTGGAGGTCCTGGCCCGGGAATTCCGGGACCATGCAATGAGGGAGGAAGGCGGCTCCCAGGTCTTCGTCACCACGCACCAGCCCTATTTCGTCGATGGGTTGGCGCCGGAGGAGGTCTGGATACTGGAGAAGGGCGAGGACGGTTTCTCGACAATACGCAGGGCCAGCGACGATCCCGTCGTTCGGTCCATGGCGGACGAAGGACTGCCGTTGGGCAGTCTCTGGTACAGCGATTATCTGGACCCGAGATAAAAGATGCATTTCGAGGTCCTGGTCGAGGACCGCTCGGGCACGTTGGCGCTTGAGGCCATCCTGCCGAAAATTCTAGGAACGAACGGGTCGGAACATTCCTGGCGGCTTCTGCCATACAGAGGACTAGGCAGGCTCCCCCGGAACCTGACAGCGGGCGGGGACCCGGCCAAACGCATTCTTCTCGACAATTTGCTTCGCCTGTTGCGCGGCTACGGCCGCAGCCTCCGCCATATGCCTGCTGCGGTCATCGTGGTGGTCGATCTCGACAACCGGGACTGCATCGCGTTCAAACAGGAGTTGCTCGATGTGTTGGATGCTTGCCGTCCGGCTCCGGTAACGCTCTTCCGCATCGCCATCGAGGAAGGCGAGGCCTGGCTGCTGGGCGACCGCGACGCCGTTGTGGCTGCGTATCCGGAGGCAAAAACAGCAGTGCTCGACCGCTACGATCAGGACAGCATTTGCGGCACTTGGGAAGTGCTGGCCGACGCCGTCCATCCGGGCGGCGCGGCGCGGCTGAAGCGATTGGGCTATCCCGCAGCCGGAGCCGCGAAATGCGACTGGGCCGAGAAGATCGCCCCGCATATGGATGTGGAACGGAACCGTTCCGGGAGCTTTCGGGTGTTTCGCGACGGGGTGCGCCGACTCGCGGAAGACCCGCCACACAACCCCCCGCCGCATTGACACGACAGGCCGGTTCGGGAATGGTCCGGGCCTTTCCGGGGAGAGGGACTATCCATGTCCGACGGGACCATGCAGGCCGCAATCGACCGCGCCTGGGAAGACCGCGCCGCCATCGGGCCGGACACGAAGGGCGAGGCCCGCGAGACCATCGAGGCGGCGCTCGACGCGCTCGACCGCGGCGAGGCGCGCGTCGCCGAGAAGGTGGATGGCGCGTGGCATGTCCACCAGTGGTGCAAGAAGGCCGTGCTGCTCTCCTTCCGCCTCGCCGATTCCGCCCCCGTCGCCGGCGGGCCGGACGGCGCGCCCTGGTATGACAAGGTGCCGTCCAAATTCGAGGGCTGGGACGCGGCGCGCTTCGCCGAAGCCGGCTTCCGCGCCGTGCCCAACTGCGCCGTCCGGCGCTCCGCCTACATCGCGCCCGGCGCGGTGCTGATGCCCTGCTTCGTGAATGTCGGCGCCCGGGTCGGCGAGAACACGATGATCGACACCTGGTCCACAGTCGGCTCCTGCGCGCAGGTGGGCGCCAATTGCCACATCTCCGGCGGCGTGGGGCTCGGCGGCGTGCTGGAGCCGCTCCAGGCCGAGCCCGTGATCGTCGAGGACAACTGCTTCATCGGCGCGCGCAGCGAGGTCGTGGAAGGCGTGATCGTCGGCGAGGGCGCGGTGCTCGCCATGGGCACCTTCATTTCCGCCACCACCAAGATCGTGAACCGCGACACCGGCGAGGTGCATACGGGCCGGGTGCCGCCCTATGCCGTGGTCGTGCCGGGAAGCCTGCCGGGCCGGCCGCTGCCGGACGGCAGCCCGGGGCCGAACCTCTCCTGCGCCGTCATCGTGAAGACGGTGGACGCGCAGACCCGCGCCAAGACGGCGATCAACGACCTGTTGCGCGACTGATGTCCGCGGGCGCCCTCGACCTCGCCCGCGCCCTCATCCGCTGCCCGAGCGTCACGCCGGCCGACGAGGGCGCGCTGGGTGTGCTGGAGGCGGCCCTGGAGCCGCTCGGCTTCGCCTGCGAGCGCATGCCGTTCAGCGCGCCCGGCACGCCGGATGTGGACAATCTCTACGCCCGGCGCGGCAGCGAGGAACCGCTGTTCTGCTTCGCCGGGCACACCGATGTGGTGCCCGTGGGCGACCCCGCCGACTGGAGCGCGCCGCCCTTCTCCGCAACAGTCGCCAACGGGCGCCTCACCGGCCGCGGCGCGGTCGACATGAAGGGGGCGATTGCTGCTTTCGTCACGGCCGTTTCGCGCCTCGGCCCGGTTCCCGGCTCGATCGCGCTGCTCATCACCGGCGACGAGGAGGGGCCGGCGGTCAACGGCACAAGGCCGATGCTGGAGCGGCTGGCGGCGCGCGGCGAGCGCCTCGACGCCTGCGTCGTGGGCGAGCCGACCAATCCCGCACGGTTCGGCGAGATGATCAAGATCGGCCGTCGCGGGTCCCTGAACGGCCGCCTGGTGGTGGAGGGCGTCCAGGGCCATGCCGCCTATCCCGACCAGGCGGACAATCCCGTCCATCCATTGCTCGCGATGGCGCACGGCCTCGCATCGACAGCGCTCGACGAAGGCACCGGGCATTTCCAGCCCTCGTCGCTCCAGGTCACCAGCGTCGATGTCGGCAATTCGACCACCAACCTGATTCCTGCCCGCGCGGAGGCCCGTTTCAACATCCGCTTCAACGACGCCCATAGCGGGGCCGGGCTCGAAGACTGGCTGCGAAGGACGCTCGACCGGCAGGGCCACAGCTACTCGCTGGAAGTCTCCGTCAGCGGCGAGTCCTTTCTCACCCCG
>JAJEAZ010000273.1 GCA_022824105.1 Alphaproteobacteria bacterium | reverse complement strand
GCTCCTTCCGTATCGACGGTCAGCACCAGCCCGTCGTCGATGACGGCCTCGCGGTCCACCAGCGCGTCGCGCGCATGCAGGTCGCGCAGCGCCGGGTCGTCGCCGGCCTGCGCGCCGCGGCGCAGGCGCAGCTGCACGAGGCGCGCACCCTCCCGAACCAGTATCGAAAAGGTGCGCGGCGCCAGTTCGACATAAAGACGCCCCGAATATCCGGCCGGCAGCCGGTCGAATTCCGGCACCCGGTCGGCAATCAGGCGCGCGAACACGTCGAGGCGCCCGGTCGAGCTCTTGGGATTGGCGATGGCGGCCGTGCCGGTATCGAGCGCGACCCGCTCCATGAGTTCAGCGATATAGACGCAGCCGCGCTCCAGCACCGCGCCCTGCGCCAGGTCGATCCCGTGCATGGCGTGGCGCTCGATGCGCTCTGCAACCGCGCCGTCCGGTCCCGGCAGGAAACTGGCCCGGACCCGCCAGGCGCGGCGGCCGAGACGGAGGTCGAGGCTCGCCGGCTGGATCTGGTCTTCCCGGATGGGCCGGCAGGCAAAGAGCGCGCCGGCCTCGACAGCCTCCCGCAGGAGCTGCGACGGCAGAATGCCCGCGGGCTTCACTCGAGGAAGGTGAGCGCGTGCGTGAAGCCGCGCAGCGAGATCGGGAGGCCCACCTGCCTGCCGTCCACCATGGTGAAGGACAGCACGGCGGTCAGATGCTGCTTGAACGCGGTCAGCATCACCTCGTCCATGCGCATGTTCGCCTCGCAGCCGGCGTTCACGCAGAATAAGAGAGGCGGCCGCCGCACGGCCTTCTCGTTGCCCTCCACCCAGACCGTGATTCCTGCCGGCAGATTGACTCCGAGCGGCACCGTCAGCGACGCGAGCAAGGGCTTGCCGGGTCCGGGCCGCCCGACCGCGACCGTGGCCGCAGCCTGCTCGGAGCCCTCCGGGAACAGCCGCTGGAAGACGAAGCATTGCTCCGGGGCGTTCGGCCTGTCCCCGCGCGGCTTGAGGCAGCCTTTCGTCCAGTCGCCGGACTTCTCGCCCTGGACGACCTGGGCGGCGGCCGGCAGCGCGGCGGCGGCGAGGAAAAGCAGGAGCAGGCTTCGAAGGAGCATGGGACAGGGACCCTGGCGGACAGACCGGATGCGGACCGCTGTTTAGCACCGCCGGAGCGGGTTTGGCGAGAGCCGCGGCCCGGCGCCCGCGTTGCCGCGCCCCGGCAGAATGGCTATAGCAGCGGCGATGCGAGAGGCGGAGAGGGGCGGCGTCATGCACTTCGAATGGAGCGAACAGCACGAACAGATGCGCGAGGCCGTGGAACGCCTTTGCGCCGGCTTCGACCTCGATTACTGGCGAGAGCGCGATGGGGAAGGAGCGTTCCCGCACGATTTCCACCGCGCCATGGCGGAAGGCGGGTGGCTCGGCATCGCCATGCCGGAGGAGTTCGGCGGCTCGGGGCTCGGCATTGTCGAGGCGACGATCCTGATGCAGGCAGTGGCCCAGTCCGGCGCCGGGATGAGCGGCTGCTCCGCGATCCATCTCAACATTTTCGGCCCCCACCCCATCGTCAAGCATGGCACGGACGAGCAGCGCCGGCGCATGCTGCCGGGACTGGTCGCCGGCGAGAAGAAAGCCTGTTTCGCGGTGACCGAGCCGGATTCCGGCCTCAACACCTCAAGCCTGAAGACGCGGGCGGAGCCGGACGGCAAGGGCGGCTATGTCGTCCACGGGCAGAAGCTCTGGACCTCGACGGCGCAGGTGGCCGACAAGATGCTGCTGATCGCCCGCACCACGCCGCGGGAGCAATGCAAGCGGGCCTTCGACGGGCTGACGCTCTTCTATACGGATTTCGACCGGCGCTATCTCACGCCGACGGAAATTCCGAAGATGGGCCGGTCGGCGGTCGATTCGAATTCACTGTTCCTGGACGGTCTGCCGGTGCCGGCGGAGGATCGGATCGGCGAGGAGGGCAAGGGCTTCTACTACCTGCTGGACGGCCTGAACCCAGAACGCATCCTCGTTGCCGCCGAGGCGGTGGGTATTGGCCGCTGTGCGCTTGGCCGCGCGGCGGACTATGCGCGCGAGCGCCATGTCTTCAACCGGCCGATCGGGCAGAACCAGTCGATCCAGCATCCGCTGGCGGAAAGCTGGGCGAAGCTGGAGGCGGCCGAACTGCTCGTCTACAAGGCCGCGTGGATGTACGACCGGGGCGAGGCGTGCGGGCCGCAGGCCAACGCCGCGAAATATCTGGCGGCGGAGGTAGGCCATGAAGCCTGTGAGCGCGCCATCTTGACTCATGGCGGCATGGGTTACGCCAAGGAGTACCATGTGGAGCGCTGGCTCAGGGAAATCTGGATCGCCCGGATTGCGCCGGTGAGCTGGCAGCTCGCGCTCTCCTTCATCGCCGAGAAGGAACTGGACCTGCCGAAGAGCTACTGAGGCGGGCGGACCCCGAGGATAACCGGGGCAGCGGCCCCGATCAGTTGTCGAGGAAGCTCCGCAGCTTTC
>JAJEAZ010000411.1 GCA_022824105.1 Alphaproteobacteria bacterium | reverse complement strand
CACCTTCGCCGAGGGGCTGCTGGTGCAGTCCACCATGCAGCATACCGGGCTCGCCATGCTGGAGACCGAGCTCAAGGTGCTGGGCCCGACCAATGTCGGCGACACCATCCATGTCGAGGTCGAGGTGCTGAATGTGCGC
Organism: Alphaproteobacteria bacterium; assembly: GCA_022824105.1. Taxonomy (GTDB): domain Bacteria; phylum Pseudomonadota; class Alphaproteobacteria; order Bin95; family Bin95; genus Bin95. The sequence continues at coordinate 3,691 of JAJEAZ010000411.1, read as the reverse complement.
GCCACCAGCAAGGGCAATCGCGGCATCGTGACGACAAAGAACGACGTGGTGAACCAGCGCGGCGAGACGGTGGTGACCTACAAGGCCGTCCGGATGATGAAGGGGCGCGAGAATTGAGCGGCGAACCCGCCGAGGCCCGGCTCGCCGCCACGCTCATGCTCGGCCGCGACGGGCCGGAGGGCATCGAGGTCTTCATGGTGGTGCGCCACCACCGGATCGATTTCGCCACCGGCGCGCTGGTGTTCCCCGGCGGCAAGGTGGAGGACGCGGACCGCGATCCCCGGCTGCGCGCCCGCTGCCGGGGCGGCGGGGAACTTTCCGACGCCGCGCTCGCGATCCGCACGGCCTGCGTGCGCGAGGCCTTCGAGGAGGCGGGCGTGCTGCTCGCCCGCGAGCGGGGCAGCGAGGCGTTCGTGGGCCCCGAGCGTCTGGCGGCGCTCCGGGAACGCTGGCGGCTCGCGCTGGAGCAGGACCGCGCCGCCATGGCCGAGATGGCGGAGGCCGAGGACCTGGAGTTCGCGACCGACGCGCTCACCCGCTTCGCCCACTGGGTCACGCCCGAGCACATGCCCAAACGCTTCGACACGCATTTCTATCTCGCCGAAGCGCCGCCCGAACAGGCCGCGGCGCATGACGGGCGCGAGTCGGTCGATTCGGTCTGGATTTCCTGGGACGAGCTGCTGAAAGGACAGGCGGAGGGGCGCTACACGGTGCTCTTCCCGACCCGGCTCAACATGGAAAAGCTCGCCCGCTCGCGGACGGTGGCCGAGGCCCGCAGCGCGGCGGAGGCCGCGGCGGTGGTGCCCGTGCTGCCGCAAGTCGAGTTCGTCGAGGGCGGGCGGATCATGCGCATTCCGGAAGAGGCCGGCTACGGCCGTTCCGAGTTCCGCATCAAGGGCGACCCCGGCGGCGACGCGCGCCCGGCCTGAAGGATATGGGCATTGCCGCGCAGGGCCGGCCGTAATAGGTTTGCGCCATGGCTACGGCGAGCGATCTGCGGGACGCGGGCTTCGATGAGCGGCAGGCGGCGGCCATCGAACGGGCCGTCGCGCGGTCTCCCGCCGCGAAGGAGGGAACGCCGCGCTGGGTGGCGTTGCTGCTCGTCGCCATTCTGAGCGCCATTCTCGCCTGGATGACGGTCGAACTCCGCGATGCCCGAGCGGCGATCCAGGAGAACCGGGAACGGTTGGCGGTGCTTGAAGAGCGTGTGCGCCGTGTAGAAGCGACCCAGCAGCAATTGATCGCCAACCAGCAGCAGATCCTGCAACTGCTCCGCTCCCGCTGAGGGCGGCTCTGCGAAGGACCCTGGGCCGCCCTGCCGGTGGACAGCCGCGGGGCCTGCCGATACAAACCGGCCTGCCCGAACCCGCCCCGGAGGATTGCGACGCATGGCGAGCGCGAGCGAAATCCGCACGGCCTTTCTCGATTACTTCGCCCGGCACGGACACGAGATCGTGGCATCCGGCCCGCTGGTGCCGCGCAACGACCCGACGCTCATGTTCACCAATGCGGGCATGGTGCAATTCAAGAACGTCTTCACCGGCAGCGAGCGGCGCGCCTACAATCGCGCCGTCACCTCGCAGAAATGCGTGCGCGCCGGCGGCAAGCACAACGACCTCGAGAATGTCGGCTACACCGCTCGGCACCACACCTTCTTCGAAATGCTGGGCAATTTCTCCTTCGGCGACTACTTCAAGGACCTCGCCATCGAGCTCGCCTGGAACCTGGTGACGCGCGAATACGGCCTGCCGGCGGAGCGGCTGCTGGTCACCGTCTATGCCGAGGACGATGAGGCGGCGGGCCTCTGGAGAAAGATCGCCGGCCTGCCCGAGAGCCGTATCCTGCGCATCCCGACCTCGGACAATTTCTGGGCGATGGGCGACACCGGCCCCTGCGGCCCCTGCTCGGAAATCTTCTACGACCACGGCGACCACATTCCCGGCGGCCCGCCCGGCAGCCCGGACGAGGACGGCGACCGGTTCATCGAGATCTGGAACCTGGTCTTCATGCAGTTCGAGCAGGTGACGCCGGAGGAGCGTATTTCCCTGCCCAGCCCCTCCATCGACACCGGCATGGGGCTGGAGCGGCTCGCCGCCGTGCTGCAGGGCAAGCACGACAATTACGACATCGACCTGATGCAGGCGCTGATCCATGCCTCGGCAGAGGCCTCCGGCGTGGACGCGGACGGCCCGCACGCCGTCTCGCACCGGGTGATCGCCGACCATCTGCGCGCCTCCGGCTTCCTGATCGCCGACGGCGTGCTGCCGGCGAACGAGGGCCGGGGCTACGTGCTGCGCCGGATCATGCGCCGCGCCATGCGCCACGCGCACATCATCGGCTGCCGCGAGCCGCTCTTGCACCGGATCGCGCCGGTGCTGGTGCGCGAAATGGGCGGGGCCTTCCCGGAGCTCGGGCAGGCGAGCGCGCTCATTTCGGAGACGCTCAGGCTGGAAGAGGAGCGCTTCAAGCAGACGCTCGGGCGCGGCCTGCGGCTGCTCGACGAGGCGGAAGCGGACCTCGGCGACGGCGAGGCGCTGCCGGGCGCGGTCGCCTTCCGGCTCTACGACACATACGGCTTTCCGCTCGACCTGACGCGCGACGTGCTCAGGGGCCGCGGGCGCGGCGTGGACGAGGACGGCTTCGAGGCCGAGATGGACCGCGCCCGCGCCGAGGCCCGCAAGGCCTGGGCCGGCTCCGGCGAGGCGGCGGCCGAGACGCTCTGGTTCGATTTCCGCGAACGCCTCGGCGCGACGGAGTTCCTCGGCTACGAGACGCTGGCGGCCGAAGCCGAAGTGCTGGCGCTGGTGGCGGGCGGCGAGGAGGTCCGGCGCTTCGAGGAGGCCGGCGGCGAGGTCCTGGTCATCACGAACCAGACGCCCTTCTACGGCGAGTCGGGCGGCCAGGTCGGCGACAGCGGGGCCATGACGGTTCCGGGCGGCGCGACGCTTGCCGTGACCGACACGCAGAAGAAGCTCGGCGACCTGCATGTCCATGCCGCGCGGCTGCAGGAAGGCGCGCTGGCGGTGGGCGATGCGGTCGAGCTCCGGGTGGACGGCGCGCGGCGCGCGGCGGTCCGGCGCAACCATTCCGCGACCCACCTGCTGCACCGCGCGCTCCGGGATTCGCTGGGCGCGCATGTCGCGCAGAAGGGCTCGCTGGTGGCGCCCGACCGGCTGCGCTTCGACATCTCGCACCCGAAGCCGATGGCGGCCGACGAGATCGCGGCGGTCGGCGCGGCGGTGAACGAGCGGGTCCGGCTGAACTCGCCCGTGTCCACCCGCCTCATGGCCACGGACGACGCCATAGAGGCCGGCGCGCTCGCGCTCTTCGGCGAGAAATACGGCGAGGAGGTGCGCGTGGTGACGATGGGCGGCGCGGACGGCGGGGGCCGGTCCTGGTCCGTCGAGCTCTGCGGCGGCACGCATGTGGCGCAGACGGGCGATATCGGCCAGTTCGTCATCGTCGAGGAGACCGCGCTCGCCGCCGGCGTGCGGCGCATCGAGGCGCTGACCGGCGAGGGCGCGGCGGCCCATGTCGCGGAGCGGCTGGGGCTGCTGGACGAGGCGGCATCCGCGCTCCGCACCGCGCCCGGCGAGGTGCCGGCGCGCGTGGCGCAGCTTCTGGAGGAGCGCCGGCGCATGGAGCGCGAGATCGCGGAGCTGCGCCGCAAGGCCGCGACCGGCGGCGCGGG